>NZ_JAUBRI010000004.1:0-177349 GCF_036701795.1 Microcoleus sp. N9_A1 | reverse complement strand
CTTCGCTTACGCTGTGCTTATCTTAACGGGGAATTTTCCTTAAGTATTTCTGCTTAGTTCTCAACTGGGATGCTCCCGAGAAATACCTTCCGACATCAATTTTTTTACAAATAATTTGTAACCTTCCGCAGGTAAAGGATCGGGTTTTCTTCCTAAATCCGTGCTCATAATAAAATGCTCGGCTCCAATTAGTTTAATCGCTGCTACCATCTGACTAATAGAAACTTGATGCCAGTTTTTGTGTGCCTCATCAGCGGCATTTTCTCCCATCAAATCGTTGACAAATGCGAGTTCTAAGAAAGCTCCGGCTGCGGCGGCTGTTTGCATATTTTCTAGAGACAAACCGGGTACATCCGCCATTGCGTGGGTAATCAGGATGTTCTTAATGTTGAGAAGGTTGGCTTCACAGACAACCGCCATCACTTCTTCTGAGGAAATATGACCGGTTTCCAATACCAAATTCTCTTTTGCTACAATCTTCAACACCGCTGCTGTTTCCGGTAAAACCTTGCCATTTTCCGCAACTTTAATCCCAATTCCCGACTTATGAAAAACCTGCAAATGATTCTCAGCATCAACCGTTGGCAGCCACACTATTTTACCGTATTTGCCGCCGATGCGGTGCATTGCGTCTACAGCGTCGGGATTAATGCCGCCGACAGAATGATTGAGAACAACTCCCCCGAAAACTTGGATTTCTGGTACTATTTTATTAACCAAAACTGCCCGCGCTGCTGTGCTGGCATAATGATTTTTCAATACCACAGCTTTCATCTTCGCCCTAGCAGCTAATTTCGCTACTTCAAAATCATCCAACCTGCGAGGAATCACATCAGGAGAAGAATGAATGTGAAAGTCGATCGCACCTTCGATCGTACTCTTTGGCAAATTGACCATCGGCGAATCTCCGACAGCATAAACTGGCAGACAAAACCAATAGCAAACAATCCAAACTAACGTTAAAAAAACAGCTTGCATTCCTCCCCTCTTCCCTTCTCCACTCTGCGTTCTCTGCGCCCTCTGCGGTTCATTCCCTCTTAATCCTCTCAAATAAAAGATTTAACCGCATTTGCTAAAGCTGCTGCATTTTCTTCGTGCATACCCAAAGAACCAGAAATAACTCGCGATTCAACGCCCGGTAATTCCGTTAATGCTTCCATTTCAGCCTTTGATTTTGGCGGCGCATTCTCAGCAATTACAACCATCACCGGCACTGCTAATTTTTGAAATTTATCTGTAAATTCCGATCGCACTTTAGCCGGATCTAAACCACCAGTCACAAAGGCAGCGGAACCGTACCGAGCACCGGGTTTTTGCGTCACTTGCCATTTGCTTTGAATGAAATCCGGCGTGACTTTACCTGCATCGGCGTAGACGTGGCGGCGGTACATAAAACTCAGGAAAGAAGGCGCAGTGTTGAGTTTGTAGAGGAATTGTCCCAGTAAGGGCGATCGTACTAATTCTCTCACCATTCCATGCCACCCGCTTTGCTGTTTGCTCATCGTCGGCAAAGGCCCGCGCCAAGTCGGCGCAGCTAACACAATCTTTGACCAAACATTCGGCTTTGATTGCGCTAACTGCATCGCATAACCCGCAGCGTGACCAGCAGCAACTACAGCAACAGGACTATTAAAAATTGCCTCAACAAAATCCTTGAGAAATTGATGGTATAATTGCGGTTTATAGTCGGTGCGCGGGCGATCCGATTCGCCGAAACCAGGCCAATCTAAGCTCACCACTTGAAAGTTAGAAGCTAAAAATTCTGCTAAAGGACGCATTTCTTCTCGCGTGGAAACTGTACTGAATGCCGGCAGCAGCAATACAGGATTTCCCTGTCCTTTGGTTTCGTAAATAACTTTTATCTGAGTTTCTTTCCAGTTCCAGAGATATTCCTGAACAGTCGCCGGATAGTTGCTAGAATTGGTTGTTGTTAAATTTGTAGTTTGGGTCACGGCTAGTCATCCTGTTAATTTGCTTCGGCTCGATTAGTTAATTCGCAAGCAACGGCTTTATTTTTCATCATTTGAAAGATGTTGTAAAATCCGTTAGCGCGGGAAGGTGTCAGACTCACATTCAAGCCCGTGTCTTGAATAAAATCTGGGGTAATGGTGACAATTTCAGCAGGAGTTAATCCGCTCAAACCTTCCACCAGCAACCCAACTAATCCTTTGACTAACTGAGCGTCAGAATCGCCTTGATACAAAACTTTTCCGTCTGCCAAATTTGCAGTAATATAAACTTGCGATACGCAGCCAGAAACTTTGTTTTCCGGCAGTTTATCGCTTTCGGGAAATGCTGGGAGTCGCTTGGCATACCACAGCAGTTGTTCGTAGCGCTGTTTCGGATCGGAGTGTCGCTGAAAGCGCTGGACGATTTTAGCTAGGGCTGCGGGTAGCGCGGTGTTTGCGGACATGATTCACTCGTAGCGGTTTACTGCGTTAATATTATACATTTAATTTTGCCGACGGGTGCGATCGGGCGATCGGTCAATTTCCGCGCAGTGGCAGCGTAACGGATAGCTAGAGTTTGCTTAATAGACTCTTTGTCTTAAACTAAGCAACTGTTAAGTTGTTCTCGAATTCGATCGGTATCTAAATTGCGCCCGATGACTGCGAGTTGATTGTTAGGTGGGGTAAACCATTCCAAAGCATCTAGTTCGTATCGCGGCCCGCTAAGTTGAAAAATGTGTCTCATCTGACTGTCGTTAAACCAGAGAATGCCTTTAGCGCGAAATACATCGAATGGCATTTTATCAGTAAGAAATTCTGGGAATTTGTGGACATCAAAAGGTCGATCGCTCTTAAATGATAGCGAAACCAAGCCATCATTTTCTCATTAATGGGAGTGATGTCCGTGATGGTGATGCTCGTGCTTATCCTCAGTTTCAAGACTCTCGAAAACATCTGCTGGCGTTAACCTAAACCTAAAATTAAGGGTAAAGAAACTTCACCGTATCGAGAGTGTAAAATTCTCGCTCTTTCCTTGACTGTGCGAATGTAAGCTTCTAACTTTTCTACTTTTTCTTGAGGAGCTAAATCTGTTTTGTTCAGCAGCACAATATCTGCACCACTTTTTTTAAAGCTGGTTCGCTGTCGAAATGTTCGGGAGTGAATGTTTCGCTATAGACTACGGTGAGTACAGAATCTAGACTGGTTAAATCCCGCAATTGGGTGCCGATAAATGTCAGGATAATCGGCAGCGGGTCGGCAACTCCGGTGGTTTCGATTACCATGCAGTCGATGCGTTCTTCCCGTTCTAAAACTCGGTATACGGCATCGACTAAGCCTTCGTTGATGGTGCAGCAAATGCAGCCATTGCTCAGTTCTACCATGTCGTCTTCGGTAGAAACAAGAAGCTGCAAATCGATGTTGATATCGCCAAATTCGTTAACTAAAACTGCTACTTTTAAATCTTGGCGATTTTTGAGTATTTGATTGAGTAAAGTAGTTTTTCCGCTGCCGAGAAAAATGTCTGATGTGTTGTTAGTGTCTTCGGCTACTAAATTAGTTGCATTCGACTCAAAGGCAATGAACCGGCCGCCAGCAGAAATAGCTGGGTTAAAAGCATCAAAATTTGCCTGATTTCCTGTTGAGTTGACGGAGGTGCGGATGGTGATGTTAGTGAGTCTGTCGTGCAGGAAAATATCTGAGGTGTTGTTAGTATCTCCGGGGACTAAATTAGTAGCAATAGATTCAAAGGCGATGAAGCGGCCATCGGCGGAGATTGAGGGGTTGATTGAGAAGCGATCGCCTTTTTTTCCTAATGAATTTACAGAGATGCGGGTGAGGAGAGTTTTAAATTCAGGCGATTTTGGGTTCATTTGTATTTCTGTTGCTTCATTCTTGAATAATAATGTCAATGCTTGTAGGGGCGGGTTCCCCAGTATGTTTAATTTCAAAACCAGAAGCTTTATAAACCCGCCCCGCCTATACTTTCGGATTATTTGGATTCAGAATTTTGTTGAGGAGAATTGAACTTTGCTATGAGCGATCGCACTGCTGCTATTGGTACAAATAATGCACCAGTAGCAGAGCCGATAACAAACCGAAACCAGAAGAGTAAAAAACGCTCTAGCGTCATTGGTTCTGCGGCTTGTTCAATAGCATCTGATAAGATTGCAGGAGATTTTCCGGCGGATGGTTTCACACCTGCGATCGCGATCGCGTAGGGGCTATTCTCATCAGCATACCAATCCGGTGCAACGTACACTTTGCGAATTTGGGTGAATCCTGCTAACTTATACCAACTGATATAAGCGTCTTCACTGGGAAACAGCATCCACGTATCAGACAGCCAACGGGCGATCGGATTCTTGCGTTCCAGCGGGCCGATAATCAGCGCAATTCCGCCTGGTTTAGTCACACGATAAGCTTCAGCGATCGCCCGTTGTGGATCGGGCCAATACTCAATGCTGCCAGCAGAAATGTAGCGATCGAATGTATCGGTAGCAAAGGGTAAATTCTCCACATCTCCGAGAAACTTCTCACAGTCATTAATTGCAGCTTTTTGTTTCGCTTTAGCTAACTGATGCGGACTTTGATCGAGCATTTTAACATGGTTAGAATTCACTTTTTCGACAATGCCACAAGTAGTGAATCCTGTTCCGGCTCCAGCATCTAGAACTTGTAAATCAGGGCGATCTAGTTGCGCGAGTTCCAGAGATTTCTCCCGCATGGGAATCGTCCAGAAAAACGGATTAATCAAATTATCGTAGCCAATCGACACAAAACGGTAAAACCAGAAGGCTTCTTTTTTATGTTGAATAAGTCTTGCCATTGTTGCTTTTTCCTCTAACGAATGTTGAACAGTTGGGATTCTTCCCATCTTTGAAAGTGAGTATTCATCATGTTTAACTTGAATGGGAAGGGTTGACGGAAGATTTATATTCAGAGCGTCGATCGCAGTTTCAAAAAGATTTACCGCGAAATATCAGTACGCTTCACAACAGCATCCGTTTCTAGTTGAAAATCTTCCCAGTGCTTGCACACAGTTTGGTAACAATCTGGAGGTGAAATCGGAAGATTTCTCAGATTCAAAAAGATAGCTTGATTGGCGCATTCCAACAGGAGAATAATATCCTTAAACGGATTATAATTATCCACTTCTTGAAGGATATGAGCATTCATGTGATGATGCTGAAGGATCACCGTATCAGGAGCAGCCAGCCACGCATTTAGGAATGGGGCGAGACGGGAACGCGGAACAAAATAGGAGTTAAATGTTTCACCTGCTACTCCTAAAAGTGGAGAATTAAGACTGCAAATTACTGCTCCGCGTTCACCTCCTAAGTAACCTATCCAGGCGTTGTAACCCAACGCCAATAAATTAGTAGCAATAAAGTCTTGCTGCCAATCGCAACCGTTCATTTCACTGTCCATCTTTTTCTAACAACTGCCAAAGCTGGATTTGATAACAGAGATTTGGTTTAGGCATTGGGAGAATAGGGTAAGTTTTAGGAACTCGGGCTTGGTGAGAATTCGTCCCAGCGTCTACAGACTTGTTCGTAACAATCAGCAGGTGCGATCGCCATTTTTCTTAATAAATTGACCTCGATTTGACGATTAACTTTCAGCACCAGCAGAATATCTTGCTCGGGATTGTAGGTGGCAACTGTTGCTTGAATAGATGAAATAGCCTCTGAGTCAAGGGATAGCGATCGCAAGTAAAATCCCATCAAATTCGAGGGGATAAACTGGATTGCGAACGGAACAGGTTCAAGATTTGTAATTGTAGAATGAATAACTTTAGTATCCACATCACAAACCACAACTCCCCGTCCAAAAGACTGAAATCCCTTCCATCCTGTATAACCAATCATCAGCAGATTTGTGTGAATGAAGCCATGTTGCCAGTAGCCAAAGTTTCCCTGCCAGATGCTATTTTCCGGTCGCATTTACTTCCTCCCGCAGCGTTTTGGCAGCTTCCACCATATTTTTTAAAGCCGGAATTACTTCTTCCCAACGCCGTGTTTTCAGGCCGCAATCGGGATTTACCCAAATTTGCTGCACAAGTAAATTGGCAATTCCAGTTCGCAACTGCTGCAAAATCTGTTCTGTTGTTGGCACTACTGGACTGTGGATGTCATACACGCCGTTACCCACTTGATAGGTGTAGCCTGCAGCGATGATTTCATGCAGCGTTTGGTTGTTGCTGCGACTATTTTCAATCGAAATCACATCGGCATCTAACCGTTCAATGTCTTTGATAATGTCGCCGAATTCGCAGTAGCACATATGCGTGTGAATTTGAGTCTGGGGATGAGCGACTGCGGTTGCCAAACGAAACGCATCTACTGCCCAAGACAGGTATTCACTCCAGCGCTCTAGCTTCAGAGGTAAACCTTCGCGTAATGCGGGTTCATCTACTTGAATTACCCTCGCTCCTGCTGCTTCTAAATCTGCCACTTCATCGCGCAATGCCAGCGCAATTTGAAACGCTTGTTCCTGTCGTGAAATATCGGTGCGCGGATATGACCAATTTAAAATTGTTACGGGAGCTGTTAGCATTCCTTTAACTGGTTTTTGCGTCAATGATTGCGCTACTTTAAACTCGCGTACAGTCATTGGGGCAGTACGAACGACATCACCGTAAATAATCGGCGGACGCACGTACCGACTGCCATAGCTTTGCACCCAGCCATTTTGCGTGAAGGCAAATCCATCTAACTGTTGTCCAAAGTATTCCACCATATCGGTGCGTTCAAATTCGCCATGCACTAGCACATCCAGCCCAATTTCTTCTTGGAGTTTAATGCTGTTGGCAATCTCAGCATCAATAGCTGCTTCATACTCTGGCTGACTCAATTCACCCTTTTTATACCGTACTCGCAGTTGTCGCACTTCTGATGTTTGAGGAAATGAGCCGATCGTTGTGGTGGGAAAAATGGGCAGAGAAATCTGTTTTGACAGCCGCAAACCGTAGGATAATTCCCGTAGAAAGTCATTTGTCGTAATGCTTTTCATGCGTGACTGCACGGCAGGATTGGCTGGACTAAATTGCTCGAATTTTGTCCAGGCATCGGTAATCTTGGCGCGATCGCTCTCAGTTTCTTCTCCTGTTAAACTGCGTGCCAAAAACTTCACCGCTTGCAGTTTTTGTTCTGCAAAACTCAACACATTGCGGAGAGGTTCTGGCAACTTTGTTTCCCGTTTGGCATCGTAGGGAACAAACTGCAATGATGCCGACGGCTGAATGACGATATTAGGCGTAATTCTTTGAATGTCTTGCAGCACTGGCAGCAATTGTTCTGGACGGATTTGCCAGATGTTGCGGGCATCCACAATGCCAACGCCCAGATGCTTATCTGGGGGAAATCCATATTGCTTGAGTAAATCTAAATTGCGTCCGCGAGTGAAGTCTAAACTAATCGCGGTAACAGGCAATGCCATCACCCAAGAATAAGCTTCACCCAAGTCATCAAAGTAAGTGACAAGATGCAGCGGTAAATCGACTTTAGCAAAGGCTTGATAAGCAGTTTGATAGTGTGCTTTGAAGTTGTTTGCATCTCCCAGAACTAAGGCAGGTTCATGTATCTGCACTTCGGCAACCCCAAGGGCTTTTAATTGCGTCAAGAGTTCGATGTAGCGCGGCAGCAATTGCGCTAGAGAATCTTCCATTGCGCCATCTAACCGACTCAACCGCAGTAGCGTACAGGGGCCAAGAACGATCGGCACTGCCCGCTCCCCTAACGTCGCTTTTGCCCGCTGCACCGTCTCCAGAAAATCGCTGAAATCTGCTGGTTGCAGTTGGGTTGGAATTTCAGGCACGAGGTAGTGATAGTTGCTATCAAACCATTTGGTCATCTCTAGGGCCGGAATTCCTTCTTTGCCCCGTGCCATTGCAAAGTATCGATCGAGTCCTGATAACCCCTGAAAGCGTTTGGGAATTAGACCTAAACGAATTGTCCAGTCAAGCACGTGATCGTAGAGTGTAGTATCGCCTACACCGATGCGATCGATGCCTGTCTGTAGCTGTGTTTTCCAGTTTTCTATTTCTACAGTTTGAACAGTAGACAGTAAAGTATTTGCCTCTAATTTGCCACTCCAAAAACCTTCCAAAGCTTTCTTGACTTCACGGTTTTTACCAATGCGGGGATATCCAAGAGTTGCCGTTAAAATTGACATAATTGCTCCTAATTTGGGGTTGTCAATTGATTCATCAGTCAATAGAAACTCTGTCGGAAACCAAGAGGTATCCGATGCCGAATTTCCGACAGCAATGCCATTAGATTGCAAGGCGCATCAAAGGCAAAAGCATCTGAATTTCCAACAAAGCTATAAAAAAGCTGTTAGAAATTACAGCAGGCAAAGGCCCAGCAAGATTCCTTGCATCTGAAACTAGATAATGCTGTTCATGTTAGTTTTTCAAACTTGCTATCTCGCCCTAGAAACCAATTCCACCACAGGTTTCTCACGGGTTAAGGAGTATAATCGCCGATCGCGCAGCGTCTCTGAAAGAGAATCGAATTGAAAACAAAATGCTGAATACATCCGTACCTCGCAGATGGGTTAAATGAAACGATACAATCGGCGGGCATCCTGACTAAGAAACGATTGTACGCTTCATCACAGTTGCGGGACAGCGCCGGGTTCGCACCGGACTTTCCCCGTTTCCTCTAGTGGGTGATCTCCACCAGAACCGATTACTTCTGACAATACCACATTTCTGAAAATTTGCAACCCCTCAGACAAATAGCGCGATATGTAGAGTTTTTCGATCGTCGGCTGTTCATCTGCTCCCACGGTCGCCGCCTTCTGGTAAATGGGTTATTGTAGTTAACGAGTTCGATCGTTCCGCAAATCTAAACGGAGGACATATCGCACTTTATTTTTTAAATTCAAGTGGTGTAATCTAGTGAATTTGCAAAAAATCTGGCTAAAATATCGAGTTTTTCAGGCAGTTATATTCTTAGGATTGGGTTTGCTGTTAACCATCGCTCTTTCGCTTTCTTTTGGTGCGGTACCGATGAGTACCGATCAATTGTGGCAAGCATTTCTGCACCGAGGCGATGCTGTCAATCAGACTATTTTCTGGGAATTGCGTTTGCCCAGAGTTGGGGCAGCGCTGACAGTTGGTGGGGCTTTGGGAATGTCGGGGGCTTTGCTGCAAGGTTTGCTCCGCAACGGTTTAGCCGATCCTTTTGTATTAGGAATTTCGGCTGGTGCAGGGTTGGTTGCGATTACCATGCTGACTTTGGGAATATTTCAAACTTGGGTGCCTTTGGCGGCTTGGATAGGTGCTATTTTAACTTCGATGCTGGTCTACTTTTTGGGAAAAACTAAAACGGGGATTTCTGTTGAACGTTTAGTTTTAGCTGGTGTGGCTGTGAGTTCTCTGTTTGGGGCAATACAAACTACACTGCTGCTGTTAGCTGAAGACAGCCGCTTGCAAGCTGCTTTGAATTGGTTGATCGGCAGTTTGAACGGTCGCGGTTGGTCAGATTTGCAGGTTGCTGCACCTTATATTTTGGCTGCTTTGCTGTTAGGATGTTTTTTGGGGCGATCGATAAATTTGCTGGCTTTGGGCGACGATTTAGCTGTTGGTTTGGGGGTTTCGCTGGTACGATCGCGCTTGTTGATTGGGGGTGTTGCTACTTTGCTAGCTGCGAGTGCTGTCAGCATCGGCGGATTAATTGGTTTTGTGGGATTGGTTGTGCCTCACGGGGTGCGTTTGTTGGTTGGTAATGATTATCGGTTTGTGTTGCCGCTGAGTGCGATCGGCGGTGCTTGGGTGTTGACTTTTGCGGATTTTTTGGCTCGTTTGGGTGCGGTAGAATTGCCTGTGGGTACGGTTACGGCTTTGTTGGGTTCTCCGCTGTTTGTCTGGCTGCTTTATCGGCGTTCTAGTCAGTAGGAAAGAAGGAAGAAGGAAGAAGGAAGAGGGAAGAAGGAAGAGGGAAGAAGGAAGAAGGAAGAAGGAAGAGGGAAGAAGGAAGACGCAAAATTAATTACCGATTACCGATTACCGATTACCAATAACCAATAATAAAATATAATGTCTTTACAAATTCAAAATTTAACTGGGGGTTACGGCGAAGTTGCGATCGCCCACAACATCACTTTATCTTTGCAACCTGGTGAGTGGTTGAGTCTCATCGGTGCCAACGGTTCTGGTAAGTCTACTTTCTTGAAGTTAGTTAGCCGCATCCTAACTCCGCAGCAAGGAAGTGTGTTGCTTGATGGCAAGGCTATTCATACTCAACCTGCGGCTGTTGTCGCTCAAAAATTAGCGATTTTGCCGCAGCAGCAAACAGTACCGGAAGGTTTGACGGTAAGGCAATTAGTTAGTTTGGGGCGTTCTCCTCATCAGGGTTGGTGGCAGTGGGAATTGAGCAAGGAAGATGCGGAAAAGGTGGAAGTTGCGATCGCTCAAACTGGGATTGAGGAATTTCGCGATCGCCCTGTCGAACAACTCTCAGGAGGCGAACGCCAGCGCGCGTTCCTCGCCTTAGCTTTGGCTCAAAATCCGCAAGTTTTGCTATTAGATGAGCCTACTACTTATTTAGATATTTGCTATCAGTTGCAATTGTTAGAGCTGCTTAACCAACTAAATCTAGAACAAAAATTGACGATTATTACGGTGCTGCATGAAATTAATTTAGCGGCTAGGTACAGTTCGCGGATTGCCATGTTAAATAAAGGGGAACTTTTTTGTGTAGGAACTCCCGCAGAAGTTTTAACTCCTAATAATTTAGCTAAAATTTTTGGCGTAGAAGCTATCATTTTAGAAACTTCTGTAGGCTTGCAGATTTGTGCGATCGCTCCCACTCTTCACACTTAATACTTTTATGATAAGTATAACCTTTTCCTCGCACTAAGTTCCAAACTTATTCAGAATTATTTCTATTAACTTATTGCCCCAATCCGCTATTCTATACTGAGTGCCACAGGCTTTAAACTATTGCCTAGTAGTGGTTCTAAAGGGTAGAATAAAACTTAAGAGATACTTAAAAAATCCGAGTGCAGGCAAGAAAGGCGGTTTTTTATACAAAATCTACCGTAAACTATTGATATTTAAATCATTAAGCGCTAAAGTGCGATCGAACTTCCCATCCGATCGTTTCCGGTTGCATCGGTATTGTTCAAATATCCAAACAGTCAACAGTCAACAGTCAACAGTCAACAGTCAACAATCATTTCGTGCGATCGAACTTCCCGTCAATTCTGTCTCAACCTGGCCTACACTTGCTGTAACTCCCGCCTAAACTATGTACAAAACTTTGTTTTCTCGTACCGCTATCCTGTTGCTGAGTTTAGCATTTACCGCTTGCTCCGCCGCCACTTCACCCCAAATTCAGCCATCAACTCCTACTGTTTCGCCGCCAGTTAATCAACCACAAACAACTAACAGGGAATCAGCACAAAAAGTTGTAGCTTTAACACCTTTAACTGCCGATATTATCCATCAACTCGACCCAACCAAACTTGTAGGAATTCCCGGCAGCGCATTAGTCAGCAGCAACCCCAAATTTACAGGGATTACCGCAGTCACTGCCGAACGCACCCCTCCTAATTTAGAAAAAATCATCGCATTGAAACCGGATTTGGTAGTAGGTGCGTCGGGATTTCATGACCAAACAATGCAAAAATTGCAGCAGCTTGGAATTAAAACTTTACTCACTAAAGTTGATAGCTGGAAATCCCTAGAAGAGTTAACAACAACCTTAGCTAAATCCCTCAATACGAATCCCGAACCTCTGTTAAAACGCTACCAAACATTTTTAACAGACATTCCGAATCAAAGCCCCGCCACTTTAGTTTTGGTAAGCAGACAACCGATTTTATCGCCGAATCAAAGCAGTTGGGCTGGAGATTTGCTGGGTAAGTTTAACGTGAAAAATGTCGCAGCCCAATTGCAAGGAGATAGCCCTATGCGAGGCTACGTGACGCTTTCAGCGGAAAAGGTTTTAGAGGCTAATCCTGAAGTAATCATTATAGTCGATCGGGGAGAAGGAATTTTAGATCAATTTAAATCTGATTCATTTTGGAATAAACTAACAGCCACAAAAAATAATCGAGTTTACGTTTTTGACTACTACGGATTGGTCAACCCAGGTAGTATAGAAAAAATTGAGCAAGCAACTGCTCAACTTAAACAAGTTCTAGCTAAAAAGTAGAGACCCGGTTTTGAGAGATAAAAAATCTCTAGAAATCCTGCAACAAATTGACTACAATTTCTTTAAAAGTGAGAAAGCTAAAGGCATTCCAAAGCCCGCAGCGATCGGAAACCAGGTTTTTGAGACTGACTCCCAATGCTGTTTGATCGATCGGCCTCAAGTCAGATCCAGAGGCGGCACACCGCGTAACTGTCGCAGCCTGTTGATACACGCCTGGCAGTCGCAGCCAAACAGCACCGCCGCCGCATCACTTTCTTCTTCCGAAAAATCCAGCATCGCCACCCGTTCTTCGCCCGGGCGCTGCCAACTAATTCTCGGCTTAGAAGCCGCAGCAGCAGACTTGCCAGGAAGCCGCACGCAAGTCAGGCGCTGAGTGTGAGGCGATCGCACGCAGTTGGGCGAATCAGCCGATTTGCCTGGTGTTTCGCCAATTTGAGCGGGATTTGCGATCGCGCTCAAAGACATCACAGATCCAAACAGCGTCGGACTTACCAATAAAGTGAGGAGCAATCGATTCATTTGTCGTCCTTCAGAAGTTCAACGTATACAGTAGCGGATTATCTGTTGCAATTCAACAAGGTTTTCGCCCGAAATCAGTACATTTTGCCGCTATTAAGGCTTAAAAGCTCAATATTTGTCGCCCAAATATCGAATATTTTTCCGGGTATTAGCAACCAGCATTTTCTGATAAGTATCACTTTGCCTCCCCAGTTTAAGATTTGTTGCAATTTGAGTAAGTTTAGCTTGCCAGTGATAACAAACTCATCCAAGGCGGGTAAACTGATTTCAGCAAGGGTTACTCGAAGCAGCGAACAAGTTTACCTCAGAAACCAGGTGGGTAGTGATGAGTACAGTTTTAGTGGTGGAAGATTCCCGCAGCCAGCGGGAGTGCATTTCACATCAGTTGAGATGCAGCGGATTGAATGTAATTCAGGCATCTGACGGTGTGGAAGCGCTGGCTAAACTTGAGAAAAATTGCCCTGATTTAGTATTATTAGATGTCATAATGCCCCGTCTGGACGGCTACGGGGTTTGTCGTTTAATTAAAGCTAATCCCGAAACTCGGAACATACCCGTGGTATTTTTAACAGGCAAGGGACAGCAGTTAGCTTTATTTGCGAGGTTCCAGGGCGATCGCGCGGAGGCTTATGTTAGCAAACCTTGGCAGCCAAGGGAACTTTTGGCAACGATCAAAAAAGTTTTGCTCAATGCCAATATTAAGTTCGATCGAGCTTCAGCGGACGCTTGGACAGAATACGGAATTTTAAATTTAAGTACAGTCGAACTGTATCAAAGCCATGCCGATGCTTGGACAAAATACAGTTCTCAAATTATTAAATTGTACGATTCCAGCTTAGCAGCTTTCGAGCAAGCGTTGGCAATTGAACCGAGTCACTCGAATGCCAACAAGTATCGCAACCGAGTCCAGACAATTCGGGCAATTTTGATGAAAAAATTAGAGCAAACTAAACCCTGCAAAGTGTGCGATTATTATTACGGCAGGGATGGCATCACTTGTGCAGTGCATCCTGCTGGCCGCCCTCAAGAACTGTGTCGCGATTGGGAATTTAATTAAACTAAACCAAAATGAAAACAAATAACCGCGCTAACTTGGAAAAGTTGCTGCAAGAAAGAAACGAATATCCCGAAAGAATTGCTGAAATTGATGAAAAAATTAATGCCACTTTTCGCAAAAATTACGCCATTTTAGTAATGGATATGTCGGGATTTTCGCGCACGACAGTCCGCTACGGAATTATTCATTTTTTGGCAATGATTCACCGGATGCACGGAATTGTCAAACCGCTAATTTCCGAATACGGTGGCACTGTAGTTAAGGAGGAAGCAGACAATATTTTTGCAGTTTTTCCAGATGTAAAATCAGCGGTGGAAGCTGCGATAGACTCTTTGAAACACACGGCGGCTGTCAACACGACACTGCCCCCGGAAATGGATATTTACCTCTGCATTGGTATTGGCTGTGGCGATGTTTTGATGCTGGAAGGAGAGGATATGTACGGATCGGAATTTAATCTGGCATCAAAGCTGGGAGAGGATTTGGCGGAACGCGGAGAGATTTTGCTCACCTCAGCAGCCTTTGAAAAGTTGGAAGGTGACAAGGAAGACTGGGAAAAAGTGGAACTTTCGGTTTCAGGTTTGGAGTTGGTGGCATATAAACGGATACTGTCTGCTTAATTTATACATATCGGCGATTAAAATCGCATTTACACAAACTCTCGTCCGCCTGTACAGACTAAAAAATAAGTGGGATTTGGTATTAAATGATTGACGATCGCAAAAATTGGCAACTTATGAATTTAGCTGCCATTCAACAGCGGCTGGCTTGGCTGCAGCAACAGCCAGACAAAGTTATTTTTTGCAAAGAGTCTGGTGTTCACTATGTTGCAGTCACAAAAGAGCGATCGCACATTAAGCTATCTTTAGTAGAAAAAGTAAATCAGCAAACAGATTTACTACAATCTGTTTTGGATTTAAACAATCCTTTACATCTAGTGTCTGAATATACTCAGGCGATGATGTTGGGTTTAGTGTGGCAAAGCCAACCTCAAAGAATCTACATAGCTGGATTTGGCGGCGGCAGAATTCCCTTAGTTTTGCACCACTATTTGCCGGAAACTGTTATAGAATGTACGGATGTCGATCCGATCGCGATCCAAGCAGCTACACAGTGTTTCGGGGTGCAGTTTGACGATCGGCTGACTGTAACAATTCAAGACGGCAGAGAGTATTTAGAGCAGCAAAAATCAGATACTCAGTACGATATCATCATGATCGACGTAGCTTTTGGCAACGGCTACTTTCCGCACCGCCTAGCCACCAAAGAATTTTATCACCTCTGCGAAAAACGCTTGTCAAGCGAGGGAGTTGTGCTAGTAAATATGCTGCAAAGAGATAAGTTTTATGCCGATAAAATCAAGACTTTTCAAAGTGTGTTTTCTCACGTGTGCGTGTGTGTTTGCCAGGAAAGTAATAGCATTTTAATTGGTAGCAACAGCCAGATTTTGGAGAAAGATGAGATTGTTGCTAAGGCAAAACATTTGCAAGATAGCCATCAATTTTCCTTTCCATTAACAGACAGGGCGCTTGAGGTAAAAGTAGGTAGAGAATTGGCGGAGGCTGTACCTACTTTAAACAAAGCTCAAATTTTTCATGACAATTCGCCGCCCGCTGGTTATTTTGATTGCTGGTTATTCTGATAAGTGAGCAACGGCTCAAAAAACAGGATATCCTGAACCCCGCAGCACTGTAAGGGCTGCAGGTATCGAACAGCAATTGCATTCATTTTACATTATCCTTTCATACATTCACCCATCTGCTGTTCCAGCTTAGCCAACAATGTATCAACATCTGTTGCGGCTTCCTCAAAACAAACAGGAGGTTCAGGCTTAGGTTCAAAAAAAATCAACTTAATTTGACCTTCGCCGATCGCCAAAATCGCCACTTCCTTCTCAGGTTTGTGAGCGTTCAACACACCTACAACTTCCTGAATATGACTTTTTACTTGACGGTTCAACTCCTCAACCGCCTCTTTCTTACAATACACAAAACGCGCAGTTTCTGCAATATCAATTGCTAAAATCTCCTCGCTTTCCTCTCCCCTTTCCAGAAATAGCCCCCAAGCCAAAGCAGCCAATTCATGTTGATTAGCTTTCACGAATTTATCTAATTTGCGGCTCCAGCTATTTTCGTTGGGTTTGGACTCAGGGCTATCAAATAGAAACATTTTCTCTTCTTGTTTGTATAAACTAATATTTTGCAGTCAGTTGTCAGTTAGCAGTTGGCAGTTGGCAGTTGTCATTAGTTAGGATTCAAATTACCAACTATATCATGTCTGGTTGATTCGCGATCGGATAATTTTCGATCTCGTAGGGGCGGGTTTTACCAACAATCTACCTGTCAAACTAATTATCTCATAAACCCGCCCCGCCCATATACTTATGATGCTACCAGACATGATATTACCAATTACCAATTACCAATTACCAATTACCAATTCCCAATTCCCAATTATTCAAAACCGCTGCGTTTCTATCTTATACCAGATTGCACGCGCCAGAGCGCCGCATAAATTCCGTCCTGTTCGATCAGTTGTTCGTGCTGCCCCGATTCTACCACCAGCCCCTCTTCCATGACACAAATGCAATCGGCATTGCGGACAGTAGAAAGACGGTGGGCGATCGCAATTGTAGTGCGATTCTTGGTAATTCGTTCGAGCGATCGCTGAATTGCCGCCTCAGTCTCGTTATCCACCGCTGAAGTAGCTTCGTCAAGAATCAAAATCGGCGGATTCTTCAAAACAGCCCTGGCAATTGCAATTCGCTGCCGCTGACCCCCCGACAATTTTTGACCGCGTTCCCCTACAATAGTGTTGTAACCATCCGGCAATTGGGCGATAAACTCGTGAGCCTCCGCAATTTTCGCAGCATTTACTATCTCTCGATTGCTTGTCTCAAAACTGCCGTAAGCAATATTTTCTGCCACCGTACCGTGAAACAAAAACACATCTTGACTCACCAATCCGATCGATCTCCGCAAATCTTTTAAATTCAGGTTATTTAATTCTATACCGTCGAGATAAATATTGCCGTACTGTACCTCGTACAGCCTCAAAATTAGCTTCACCAGCGTACTTTTTCCCGAACCAGTAGCCCCAACAATCGCAGTAGTTTTTCCCGCCGGCAGAGTCAAGGAAAAATACTGCAAAATCGGTTTTCTTTGATTATAAGAAAAGGTAACATTTTTAAATACCAACTCGCCCTTAATCGAACTAACCGGCAGCCGAATATCGCCCGTGCGAATGGCGATCGGAGTATCCAACAACTGCATCACCCGATTAGTAGAAGCCATGGCGCGTTGGTATTGATCGAGAGTATCTCCCAGACGAGTCAGCGGCCACAGCAACCGCTGCGTCAGAAACACCAAAACGCTGTAAGTTCCCACAGACAATCGGCCCGCCACCACCTCCAAACCACCCAGAAATAGTGTTGCAATAAACCCCAAGAAAATCACAACCCGAATCAGCGGAATAAAAGCTGCCGAAAGTACGATCGCCCGCCGGTTGCTTTGCTGATAAGCTTGGCTTTGTGTTTCGATGCGCTTAATTTCATAATCTTCGGAAGTAAAACTTTTAATAGTAGTAATTCCCATCAAATTATTCGACAGTTGCCCGTTCAGAAAACTCACCTTGTCCCGCACGTCAGCATACAGAGGAGCAAGGCGATTTTGAAAGGCTATCGAACCCCAAATAATAAAAGGTATCGGTAGCATTGACAGCCCAGCCACACCAGGAGATGCAGCAAAAAAAGCCGCGCCAATCACAATAACCGTTGTAATTACCTGAATCACCTCATTAGCGCCGTCGTCCAAAAAACGTTCGAGTTGATTGATATCATCATTGAGAATAGAAATCAAACCGCCCGTGCTGCGTTCTTCAAAATAAGCTAATTCTAATTCCTGCAAATGGCTGTAAGCTTCCAGACGCAAATCGTGTTCAATATCCTGAGCCAAATTGCGCCACAAATAATCATAGGCATATTCAAAAACCGATTCCAACGTCCAAACAATCGCGCTCACAAGAGTGATAATTGCCAGTTGCCAAAAGACATCTTTTATGCCCCACTGAGCGAGGATAGAATCTTGCTGTTTCACCACCACATCAACGGCAATACCGATTAATGCTGGCGGCGCTAAATCAAAGAATTTATTCAGCAACGAACAAATACTTGCTAGCCAAGCTTTCACGCGGTAGCGGCGCCCGTACTTTAGCAGCCGCTTTAGGGGATGAACAGGTTTTGATGGATTTGGTGATGCTTGAGAATCATTCATAGGGCATGGGGCATGGGAAATAGGGCCGAGAATTAGAAATTAGTAGGGTGCTCGGCGCGCACCTTACCATTGTTTAATTTTTAATTCTCAAAAGCCCGGTTCCTAGGCTTTAAACGTTAACACTCGCTTCACTCTAACAATTCTAGATTTTAAAGCGACAAAAAATTAAACGCTACGAAAATATACTTTGGTGTCCTACCGGACAGGTGGCGGAATTTTTGCAGGGGCCAAATTATATATTTGACACTTCGCCGGAAATCTTGCGGCCCCTGACAAAAACCCCGCTAGAAATTAGATTTTAGATTTTAGATTGAACAAGCTCAAGCACAAATTCCTTGAACAACAACTTAACAGCTTTAGCCGCCACACGCGATCGCACTAACCGCACCGGCCGACCGCTGAGTTTTTCCGCATCCATGATTGCACCGAGCCGATCGCCAATATCATTATGAAGTCGAGCACGAACTGGTTCAATCCTAGTGAATATCCATTGCCAGAGCGCGCGCCGACACAAATCACTACCACCACTGACCTTGGATTTTTGCAAATCACCGCTGGACTCTTGAGATGGAGCGTACCCCAAAGCCTTACAAAATCGCCGAAGTGACAAATGCCGCTTAGTAGGTTTACCAGAATTTCGGCCTTTACGAATCTTCACATCTGGTTTGCCGTCGAGCAGATAATTTTCAAATGGGTATATTTGCGACAATAAAAGGGCCTCGACTCTGCGACCAAATCCAAACCGGGCAAAAACTTTACGGTAGGGTAAAAACTGAGGCTCGGAAACAAGCTTGGAAAGTTGAAATTCAAGCACCATCTCTTCTCGCTGGATGTCGCAAATACGCGCAGCGTGGCGGCGAAGTTCATCAGTTAATCCGAGTCCAATCGACTTTTCGAGCATCAAATCATACTTAACAGACTGCCGCTGTTCACACAACCAGCCCCACAACAACGGCACTTTTTCTCCAGTCCGCACCGATCGCACAAGCGCGACCTCTGGAAACTGCCAAGCTAAATCTTGACGAGCACGGTTGATAATAGGCGATTGAACACGATTCAAGTGAGCAAGCCGAAGGACAAGCCGGCGAATTTCGACAATTGTTTGCGATCGCACTTGGACAAATCGCCGGGGAACTTCAAGAAAATCCCAACCATAAATCGCCAGGGCAAGAGCATCGGCATCATCATCTTTGTCAGGCAATCCCAAATGGTGCTCGCGGAACGAACGCAACTCTTTATGACCGACAAGGCGCACTTCCACGCCAGCGCGAGCAAGCTGAGTTCCCCAGAGGCGAGAATAATTTACCCCAGTCGGTTCCATAATTGCGATCGTGTTACCTGTATCGCCACCAATCAAGGCCAGCAATCCAGAAATTCCAGAAGCCGTAGCGTCAAATTTGTGAAAGTCGCAATCGTAATAAAATTGTCGAGGTTCAGTTGGTTTTTCTAGCAAAAGGCAAGCAGAAACTGAGGCCTTGCTGATGTCAAGTCCGATAATTTGCATTCAATTTTTACAGGTGATAGTTTCCAAATCCCCATAGCAAAGCTTATGAATCACCCAAAGGCCAGAAGCCTAATTCACTCTTAAAGCTATAAATTGCAGGGAAGATTGCAATCAATCAAGTAATAACTGAGCTTATGAAGCGAGAAAAGCCACTACAGCTTGTTTCATTTTTAAAGCCCTAAGTTACAAACTGATTGACTGACGGATGATTTGGACTCAATCCGCTACTCCTCCCTTTTTTAAAGAGGGGAAGTTTCGGCCGCTGAGTTAAACGACCATCATCAGGCGATTTCAAATCAAATTCAACACTATTTTTAAAAACAGTATCCAATTCCTCCAAAATTACTTTTTGCTCTAGGGTATATTCTGCATCAGCAATCTGTTCGTCCGATCGCCCACCGGGAAATTCTTCCTCTTCCTGATTAGATAACTCGTCTTCAGGAAGCAATCCACCAACAATCAAATACTCAAGATACTCTGATACAGACATTCCAGCAGCAGCAGCTTTTTCTTGCAGAAGCTTGTAAGCTTTACCCTTAATACGAACTTGCTTGGCTCTATCTTCAGGGTTTTCGTCTAAAGTCTCTTGAATTTTAGCAACAGTAATTTGGTGAGCTGGAATAGATTCAATAATCTCAGACCATTTTTCGGAGAGTTCAGAATTACCACCAGAATCAACTTTTGCAAACTTCCACAAAGGCATCGCTTGAGATACAGAAGTAGGCAAAATCTGAAAATTAGACTTAATCAAGTCCATACAAACTTTAGTGGCTTTGATAATTGTCTGGCAATAAGTAGAGGAACGCCCTAAAGCGTTCTTGCAGTAGTCGGCAAAGTCCTTGTACTGCCGTTTGTACAAACGATAACGACGGACAGCTTCAAGCATGATGCCTTGACGGCAATAATCCAAAAATGACCGCTTGATTTTCTGGGTTAAAAGTGAAAAGTCGTTGTGCGGAACTTCAGAAAAAATCTCAGATTCAAAATCTAGGAGAGGCTGATACTCAGTTGCAGGTGGCTCCCAAGTATCATCTAAAAAATCAGCAGTAACAAATTGCATGGTTAAAACTCGTGAGAAATATCTTCGTCCGTCTCAGAATCAAAAGGGATAGGGTCAACTTCTGCCTCCACAGCAACAGCAGAATCTATAGGTTTATCAGCGATAAACAAAGAATATGAATCAGGGTCAATCCCCAATCGTTGAAGAAAACTTTGAAGTCGCTGCAATTGATTTTTAGCAACTTGTATTTTTTTGTCGAGATGCTCAAGAGTCCTTTCTTTGTTAGCAATTTCTTTCTGCAAACCATGAAGATTAAGCAAAAGAGTATTCTCTGCACCTGACTGTTGCAACAACTCATCAATCTGAGTTCTTAGAAAAAGATAAGCTTCAGAAAAAGTTTCTGCATCAGCAGCAATTTCAACATTAGATTTGCGGTCGAATTGACCCCATTCATCGCGCTTGTAAACCGGAACAGTAATTTTAATGTTAATCATTGGAGTAATTGGTAGTTAGTACAGAAGAAGCGATCGCCCTTTATCCTCCAAAAAGCGATCGCACAAAGAAGCAAGATAGCAAGCTAGATGGAAACGAAAATCAAAATACAGCATCACCCACTGGAGGCGATCGAGCGCCGACAAAACCCTCAACTAACTGATGCTTATAACAAGGTATGAAAACAATGCGATCGGGAGCAATGTGAGTAACAGTGCTGCCATCACAGAGAATTGCAGGGACAGCACCACAAGGACAGCGCTTGACATCTTCAACTAGCGGCCAATACCACTCTTCGGGGCAAGGTGCCCAGTAAACCATAGAATCTAAAGAAACTTCCAAAAGCTCAAGATTTTCAGCATCCCAAGCAGACATCGCCTGACAAAAGTGATCAAGGCAATCAAAATCATCAGGGTCTGGCGGTTCATCAGTTGCCAGTACCTCAAAATCAAGCAAGGTCAATTGCCCGTTGACATCAGCTTGATAGTGAACTTCAGACTGAGGGGGAAAGTAACGAGCCAAAAATCTATCAGAAAAAGTGACACCGGGGGAAGTTTTGGCAGCTGATGCGATTGGCTGGTGGACTCGATCGACTTTGGAACCGGAAATTTCTTTCCGCTCGTGGACTCGATCGACTTTGGAACCGGAGGAAGTTTCAATCAACGCCAGGAGCGGAAGTTCGACGCCAACAATGGCATCAATCCAAGCTTGGCGGCACCGTCTGTCGCCTGACGGAACAATATCGAGCTCACGGGCGATCGACTTGAGTTCACCAAAGGTCTTTGATTCAAGTTGAAAAGCAGTGTAGGTGTACATAGTTTGAGGAAAAGGGCTTGAGCCTTCTAACACAAGCCCAGAGAGAGTTACAGGGGTATCTGAAACTAAACTAAATCTATTAGATGCCAGTATAAAGGCATATGTCAATATACTGACAGAAATAATTTAACAAACAATCTCAACCTTGCTCAGTAGACGAATCTTCGGGAACCCAATAAAGAAATTCCCCTGGTTGCAAACGAAAAGTCTTACAAATTATCTCCAAAGTCCTCTCATTAGGAACCCAATTTGGATCGTTGATTTTATCCGAAGTACCACGACCCAAACCAGTTAACTTTCCAAATCTATAAGGAGTCAACCTAGGTATTTGAAGCCTTTTCTCTAAAACTGGCTTAAGACAATTTCTCACCGGCATTACTGTAGAATCTCCTTTTATTATATGCCAGCGTATTGACATATGGCAATATAAAGGCACATAATAAATTAGTAAAAAACAACTCTCAGACCTTGAATTTGAGCCTCTAGGTCTGATTGAAGTCTCATTTTCTCAAACAAGCGAACAAATCCGTGTGATTAATCCCCCGCACCATCGGGACTCTCTGATGTATTAGCCGCCGGATAGGACAACGGCAGCTTTCGTTAATTAACTAAAAACTGGCGACACCTGCCAGGGGGTAAATTCAGAAGCGCGGACTCAGGAAAGAGCTTGATACCTGGGAACAACGAGGACTAGGGAAAGGCCTTAAGCTCAAAAAAGAGGAACATAAACCCCTTCCCCAATCAAAGTGGAGTGACAGCCGGGAGAGACCGGCACCTTTTTCCTTCTTCCTTCTTCCTTCTTCCTTAAACTGAAGTTACACATAGAAAAAACTGAAAACCGCTATAACTATGACAAAGACTGAATTTGAATGCTGCGTCCAGGAAGCTGCGATGTGTAGCTCTATAAACTGAATTAATTCAAAACAAGCTGGCGACACCTGCCAGGGCTAAACGCTAGACCCCTATAACTATTCAAATAACGGGAATGACACTGATACCCGAGGGGTTCCCAGACCGACAGGATTGGCGGCCGTGTCACAAAGTTACTTCCAAGCCAATCAAAGTGGAGTGACAGCCGGGAGAGACCGGCACTTATTTACTTACTGCATTACTACAAATGAACACCAACAGCGAAGAAGAAGACATCAAAGCATTTACCGATGAACTCAAACAAATCAAAAATTCACAGCCTATAGGGGTCAAACTCCCTGAAATCGCAGTATTTGCCATAATTACCCACATTCAACTTGCGAGTCGACACCCAAACGCGACCAGTGAATTTACAGAAATTGCAATTTGTACGGCACTGCAACTGCAAGAAATCTTCAAAAACTATCCAGTGACTTACAAAATCCTAGAAATGGGATGGAACCGGGAACATGATCGCCCAATAAGACATGAACAGTAATCAGCTTTCACTCTTTGACACAGACGCCGCGACCGGAAGCCTGTACAAAGCCGGTGATTATGTAAAACTGCGGAGAAAGCCAGCAGTCGCAGCATGGGTTAAACGCGGCGAAGTTTTCCGAATCAGCCAAATACACCCCATCAACGGCAGTCTCAAGTTCTGGAATCCCCACATTAATCAGTGGGATTTTTTATATCCAGAGGAAGTTAAATTAACTGTCGAGCCTGTTGTAGAGGAAATCTCCCCCGCAGCGCAATCAATTGCAGAGTCTGTTGTAGGGGAACTTGCAGCGACCAAGTTAACTGTCGAGCCTGTTGTAGGGGAAATCTCCCCCGCAGCGCAATCAATTGCAAAGTCTGTTGTAGGGGAAGAAGTTGCAGCAGCCAAAAACTACTACAACTCAGACAAAGGATACGGCGGCAACGGCTGGCTTGAAAGTCACTACAAAATCCGAGTTAACGGCAAACAGCATTCAATCAATTGCCCTGAAACGGGATGCACGGGCCCTTACTACAGTTACCGCTGGATGGAGGGGAAGCGGCAGCGGGCGAAATACTGTCCAGGCAGCAAATGTCCGGCAGTGAGGACAGCTCTCAGAAGCGGGGAACCAATCAGTAAAATCTTAGAAATTATCAACCAATGAAAATCTCAGAACTGCAAACTCGCTACGGCCTCGCCAGCAAACAATCTGTGTACGATCGCATGAAGGCACTGCAAATAACTCCAGTCAGTCGGGGCGAAATATCCAGCGACGCACTGGACGAACTGGACAAGCTGGACAAATTTCTGAAAAGCAACCCAGGAGCCAAAATCTGGGAATTTCCAAGGGATGTAGAATCTTTGTCTAGTGGACAACTAGACAAGTCAACTGGACAACTGGACAACTTCAACGAAACCTTGCAGTTAGTTGAGGCGATCGCCCGCCACTTCGGCGCCAAACAAGACCCGATCGCAAACTACAAAGCGCTGGAATATGCGGCTAATCACATAATCCTGCTACCCAGTTCCAAAATCAAGGAGCTGACGGGGGCAAAACCCAGCAAAAGTCAGTTTCAACGAGGGACTTTTGTTTTTACCAAAACAGACAACAAAATCGGGCGAGAAGCAGCTTGGAGGGTTCAGATGACAGCTAACGCATTCAGAGATGCAATGAGAAGCAAAACCGCAAACAATATCCGCTGGTTAGATCCTTAAGCGTCAGACCCATCGTCACAACTGTCCCTACAACAAGCTCTACAGTAGAAGCTAGTAGCGACGCTGGTAAAACTTCAGAGCGCAAGCCAAACACCGAGCTTGATAACGGTAAAAATCGCGTTCGCGCTTTAGCCGCGCAATCCGTTGAAACAAGACACGGATAAAATATTGTCTCTTCATACAAAATATAAAACTAAATGAGGCATATTATCACCTCTAGTGAATTTATGTCAACTTCTTTAGGTTATACCGGGTATTACTCACCCCGGTTGGCCTGCGGCGCCCTAAATCTTCACCGGCGCGGCCGGGAGGGCGGGCCATAACCCGGCTCCCCCCCCGGCCCACGTTTTTAACAAATCGGTTTATCACTTAAGTGATTTTTTGTAGGATATTTCTAGAATTCGTTTACAAGCCTCATCCGCTGTATAAGATTGCAAGCTATCTATCTCTAAAAGTACAGACTTAAAAACACGCGCTAATTTTCGCTTGTACACAGCTCGTTTTTTCATTGTAGCAAAAAATTATCTTTTCCCATCAGCAATACCGCGAGCGATAGCCCAATACATCGGCAAAGGCTTACCATCCCAATCAAACAACGCAAAAGTCGATCGATAATCCGAATCGATTTCATGTGAAAACCAAATCAGCGGAAAATTCCCCCACTCAACAATAAAATTTGCACCAGACCGAACAGCTTCGCGGTGAATCCAATAAGCCTGATGCAAAACAACAGCGCGGCGCAGTCGGTCGGGAACAAAAAACTCAATTTGAGAAATAAGCTTACCGCGATCAGAAGATTTATTAAAAGGGGTAATCAAACGCCGCCGCCAAACGCGATCGTATGTGGAAAACTCAGAAATCCCCCAAGGTATTTTATGCTGCCGAAAAAATTGAGCGAGTTGAGAAAACAATACCCCGTCAGACAAAGCAAGAAATTGCAAATCAAGCCATTGAAAGTGAAATTGAATCCCAACCTGAAAATTCAGATGTGGATGCTTAGCAGCCAAACCAACAACCCATTTTTCAAAAATAGCAAAATTAAGTTTGTGTTGCTGAAAAAATACAAGCGGCTCGTTAATTATTACTCGCGAACCTTTAGGCAAACTTTTTAAAAAATTATCCAAAGGAATCATAGCCACACCCTGATAAAAAGGATCTAAAAAATTACTGTTATTAATAAACCAATCATCTATAGTAAAACATTTAAAGTTTAACCTACGATTATCATTGTAAGCCATGCGATGAGCGCAGCAATTGCGAGTCTTGCACCATTCCTGAAGTCGAGGAGACTGATATTTTGAATCAGCGCGAAATTCAGCAGCAGGAATAAAAAAACTGAATTTAGACTCAACAACCAACCATGAAGGAGAAATCCGAAAATTTGCAGTGTCAGCAGTATCAAAAATTTTCAACCCAGATACAGCAGTTCCAAATTCAACAGCAAGTTTAAAATTAAAAGGTCGAGCGTATTGTTCTACAACCAAAATATAAAATATTGCCAAAACAATCGTAAAGATATTAAAACCAATTGCCGCCTTAAAAGATTGAAATAAAATCGATTTTAAATTCTTCATTTTACCTTTCGACTCCAGCCAGGCCGCCAACCCCGACACTCAGGATCGACATTCTCAGCAATCCAATAACCTTTATCCCAACCAGAAACAGACTCTAAATTTTTCCAATCAGTAGAACTAACACCGCGAAAGCGATCGCCCTTAACCAAATAATAAGATAAAGCCCTCTCAGTAACAAAAGGAGCAGGTAAATAAGGATTGTATTCAATTTCAACAGGAACATTGTAAGTATCCTGACTGTATGCAATTAAAAAACAACCTTTAGAATCAGAAGCTTTACCGCCAGGAGACCCCCAGACAACCTGAAGCCAAACCTTTTTACCAGCAGGGCAATCCATGCCGGGAGAGTCACTAGAACCACAACCACCAGAAGAAGGTGAAAACGATAAAAGCTCAGGATAAAGAGGAGGAAAAGGCTCACTAAGACCTGTATTAAGTCTTTCAAACTCACGAGATTCACAATTATTACGAGGGTAACAAGTAGAAGTAACACAAGTAAGACCTTGAATACCACCCCCACCACAAACTATACAAGAAACAGACTCAGCTTCGCTAGCACAAGTTACCTTAGATTGTTCAGCAGCACTTAAAGCTAATGCTTGAGCTGCAACTAAATAACTTTTATAAGGTCCATCACTCCAAGCTTGATAAGAAATTCGATAAGCTTCCATTATCTGAAGATTAATCGCTTCGATTCTAGCCATTTCGGCGCGATAATCCTCGCATTCACTGTTATTTGAAAATGAATTAAATGCACCAGTAACGCTAACTAAAAGAGCTACAACTGGCAACCAAACAGATAAAATACTGCCCAAACCAAAACCTATTATATAAAGACCAGAGCGAATGCTAATAGTAGAAACAGTAGTAACAACCAACGGGGCAGCAGTAGCAATCAACAGCCTTAACCCACCTGCTAATTTAGCATACCTTAAAAGCATATTATTTTCTAGAAGCTAAACGCCAAGCCTTAACAAGTCCTGCAATCATCATCACAGGCAAACCAGTAGAATAAAGCACAACCGCAGCGTACCGCATAATAGGGGAATTCACAGAGTCAATAGCTGCAATCATCAAAGCCGGTATTCTAATTGAATCAGGAGAAACTGGCATTAAATCAAGAACTTTGTCAGATAAAGCCAAACTACCACCTTTATTAAACAGACAATCATATTGCTCAAGCTCAGCAGCCGTTAAGTTGCGCCGCCAAGTATTGTTAAGCCAAAAAGCATCAGGGTCAGATGTAGATTGAGAACCATTAGAAATCACCAATTCTAAAGGCTTGTCCTCAGCGCGAATATCCCGAGTGTAAAAAGACTGACACAAACTTGACAAATCAACACCAACAGGCACATTACCCATGCCGTAAGCCGTCGAAATCATCTCTTTAGTATTAGTTTGTATCATCTGAAATACGCACCAAGTATAAACTGGAGGCGGAGCAGGCGCAGTCGCAATATAAAAAGGCAAAATCAAGTTAATCATGTTAGTCGCTAAATATAAACTTTATACCTAAACCCATAATCACAAAAGGTTTGAGCGCATTGACAATCATGCCGGGAAGGCAAATGCGATCGAAGTTAAGACCAGAGTTAATTTGAAAACAGCCATCACCAATATTGTCAAAATAAGCCTGCTCTGCAGGAGTTGGATTCACAATGTCAATCGGGAACTTTTGAGCAAATTGAAACGACAGCGGCACCGGCGCAGGGCAAGTTAAACCGCCAGCAATCGCCCCAGGAGTTTGAATTAAAAATAAAAACACTCCAAGTGCAGTCACACCCAAAAATTTAGCATTCTCCAAAATAGTGCGGTGACGCGGCTTCATCCGCAGCTTACCAGCCGCCAGCATCGATCGCATAAATTTGTCGAAACGCTCTGACCCCATAAATTCCTCAATCATCGCCAAAGTAGCGCAGTGCTTTTCAATAAAAGCAATCGAACGCTCAATGTCCAAATGAAGCGATGGAGCGGGAACAGATATGGAGCCATACTTGTAATCTTTGAAAAATTCTATATCCTCACGCTGTCGGGAAAAATTAATTTGACCGCAAACCACACCATTTAAAAATTTAGGCAATTCCTCAACAGGACAAGAAACCATCTCCTGCATAATCCATTCAGCGCGAGTACGTTTGAATTCAATCTCAAGCCGATCGTAATCTACACCATCAATATTCTTATCATAAATCCTCACAAATCGCTCTGACTCGCGAGAACCTAAATAAACTGTAGTACCAGGTCGGTTATTGCCAGAATTAGAAATGCGTTTAACAGCACGATAACCAACAAGCAAATTATCAGCCAAAAAAACCTCCCAGTAACGACGCGACAACCGAGGATTTTGGACGGGAAAATCAAGCGCAATATCAATTCTGTTGGCAATAAACTCTTCCTCAAACTGACAAAAAGCTAAAAGAGTAGCAATCTTGTTAAAACTAACACCCGCAAGAGTAGAGCCATTGAGGTCAACAAAATGCTTATAAGGTTCATGACTTCCAGCGGCAGGATAACGAGTACCTATCAAACTACCTTGGAATTCGTGAACTTCATGCCAAATTTTGTTTAAAGCAAGAATATTAGTATCACGAGCATCTTGCAATTGCTGCTGCTTACGCTCAAACGGTAATCCCAAAGTCCGCTCAATTTGTCGGAGCATAGGATGGTAACTAGACACCTGAAACCGCAACCAATCAATTCTAATGTTTCGAGAAAGATATTCCATATTACTTAAACATTTGAACAGGTAAATAAAAGGAGCCTGCGAAACAAACAAACGCTAACCAAAAATTTCTAGGTAGAAACACATTAACCATTAATGAACTAATAAAACATAATACTAACCCAATAAACACCCTACACATTATTTTATATCCATCTTTAACCTGTTTATCTAATTTATCCCAAATCAAACACTCCTTAGTAATTCGTAAGTCCAATTTTTTCAATCCTAAATAGCTAGCAGCAGGAAGCATATTCCACAAAGGAATCAACTTCTTTTGAAAAATATGAGGCCCTGGAAAAGGAATCTCACCCTGTAACTTCCAAGCAACAAAAGGATAATTATTGCTGGCTTCATAAATCCGCTTCTTCTTGAATCTATCAGCCTTATAGTATTGGTCTAGTTTTTCCTCTATTTCATCAAAAGTATGACCTTCATCAAGAAGGTCTTGTGCCGAAAGTTCAACAGAACAAGCAGAATCAATTACATAAGGCTGATAGCCAAAACTCTTATCAAGTGAAACTTTATCATCCTGCTTTTCAAGAAGGCCAAAGCTATCATAAATTCTAAAAGTATGAGCATCTAAAGCACTAATTATGCCTTTCCAATGCTTGGTAGCAAGAACCCAAACTTTAATAGGATTTTTACGAACTTTTGGGTCGCGAAACCAAACCTCAAACTCACTTGGCATAAATAAATGACAGTCCTTAAAAAGCAAGCGCTCGTTACCTAATTCCTCACTCCAAATGGTAGTCCCTTCAGCATATAAAATTTCTGAACAAATCTGATGCAGCGATGAATGTACCTGAGTAGGATATTGCGCTGCATACACTATATGTTGGCACATTTTGCGATTATTAGCAACTGCATTAAAAGCTTCAGCAGGCAGAGTCCAGGACTGTGCAGATGGAGCGTACAAACCCATCTCATCCAACAATATTACAGCTCTTTGAATTTGAAGAAATTGAGCAAAGTTTTTATTGCTAGATACATAATAAATAATGCCTTTAGGAATATTTTCCCAAACCCATTTTAAATTATTAATTTTACAGTAATAAGCTAAAGGTAAAGGGTCAAGGTTAAAGTTAGTAACAAGCCGCAACTTATACTTTTCAGCTATCCGCAATCCATGTTGCAACATCAACAAACTTTTGCCACGACCAGGAAGCCCATAAATAGCAGTGAAAGGCAAAATAACCTCCTTTAACTTAAAAGGCGATCGCCAAGCAAAACGACCGCCTTATGTAAAAATTACACTCCGAAATCTAAACGCGGCTCAAAACCATATTAAGAACTCTGAGCGTAACCATAAACCCCATGGGCGCAAGAGCCACACCAAACGCAGCCAACCCAATACCGTCAATAGCTTGAATCATATCAATCGCATTGGTCACACCCGCTGCGATACTACCAGCAGCAGCATCGGCAGCAGTTGCACCAGCGCCACCAGTAGCAGCAAAAGCCCCGCCACCAGTAAGAACGACCCCACCAACAACTACCGCAGCACCAGAAACAGCAACAGATTGAGCTAGTTTACTGTGATCAGCTTTCCAAAAAAGCTCATTAAGTTTACGAACTTGCTCAGGGTCAATAGATGAAAAAATCTCATCTGCAACCTCATCTCGAACTCGATCTTGAACTTGAACCATATTTGCCACCTAACCTAAAAAAGACTAATGAATTGAGAAAAGCAGGGGCTAAGCACCAATACCGCAACCCTGAAACGGTATCTCGCAGCAGCATTAACTACTGAAATTATAAGATTATTCATTTATTTAACAAAGGAAGAAGGAATAGGGACAATACAACGATTTACAATCGTCATTTGAGCTACAACTATGGCAGCATACAAAAACGCACACATAGCAAGTTGAGCCAAAAAAACAGCGCGGGTATCAATAATTTTGTCAGGTAAAGCCATATAACGCTCAGCCTGAGAATGAAGATTTTGAAAAAAATCTTTCATCAATCAATAAACCTCTTGGCTAACACAATAAACGCATGGGTAGAAGTAGCGGCTAAAGCAGCCTTCATTGCCCAATCCATAGAAAACTCGATAACTGGCTTAATATCTTCCTTAATGAAGTTCATAGCCTCAGCAGCGCTACCTGCAATGCTCGGAGTAGCCATCAAATAAACCGAAAGAAAAACAGCAATCCACATAATTAAGACCTCATTCTTATAGCTATGCCAAAAGCACAGGCAATCGCCATACTGCCAAAGTGATCGGCTATAAAATCCTGAGTGCTCAATTGCATATTTTCAGCAAATTGTTCGGGCGAACCAAGAACAGTCGATATTCTTTCCACTGCTTGAGCTCCAGTAATCCGATCGCCTGCTACTGCAAAGCTGAAAGTATCGCCCAAAAACCAAAAACCACAACCGAGAATAATAGAAAGTGCGGCCAAACGGCAAGAATGACAACCATTAAATCGATAGGCATTCATTAGCACCTCAATCAATCAATAAACAACCGAACTATCCGAAGAATCAAGGCAAGGCAAAAAAACTGAGTTAGTAAAATGAAAAGATTAGTCCAAATAAACTCAACAATAAGTGATATCAAATCATCATTGCTGTACGTTGTCAGGAATATCATCTACTTCTTCCTCTTCATCATCATCGCGAGAAACTTTGATTTTACCCCACTGAGTTTTAGTGATGTTAAGTAATGCAAAATAATCCTTAAAAACATCGCTAGGAGTAGCTCCCACTGCCTTAATCCAACCATCCCAATAAGGGGTTGGGTTATTGCCATTGCCAACAGCAGCAGGTTTAAGTGCTAAAACGAAACTGTAATACTCTCCCTCAATTAACTTACTAATATTGAGCGAAGGAGTAACGCCAACTTTGCAATTGTAAGGGTTAGCAACCTCCGACATAACCATATCAAGAGGAGTCTCGACGCTGGTTGCACCGTTATATTTTGTCAGCGGCATCTGACCAGTTTGTAAATATGGAAGAAATAAAAACGCCTTGTTATTTCCCGAAGCGTTCAATTCCGAACCACCCCAACGAGCCCAACACAAAATCACGGGATAGCCCGGAACGTTGGTTGTTTTCATTCCCTGACGAGCAGTTGTTTCAGGGCCGGTATCTCCAACCCTAAGAATGCTCGAAATTAAGTCACGACCTTCTTTAGTTACAGCCATTATTTAGAATTCTCCTTGTAACGCCGCCAAATTTTGTCACGCCAAGATCCATCAGAAGAAGGAGAAGGAGGGGGAGTATAAGTAGGTTTGGGCGGAGGAGTATAAGTAGGTTTGGGCGGAGGAGTTGTCACCGGTGGCGGTGGCGGCATTGTCGTAGTGCTTGCGGCGATCGAAACCGCTAAAATCAGTTCAATCATTTTGTTGCCCAATCAATAAATCCATCTTCGGAGGGATAGATGGTCAACACAACAGTAATCACACTTATCTTTTTGGCAACCCATTGCTTTAAATAAAGATGTTTACTAAAATTTAAGTGACGAATTGAAAAAAATCATGAGTAGAGTTGATGTATTTGTATTGGCAGTGTTATCTCGAAAAAATAGACTATCTCTATCAAGAATTGTAGAAGAAGTAAGAGGAATCAATTTAAATAAACCACCGTCACGAATTGGAATTTACAAAAGATTAAATGTGTTAAGAACTCAAAATTTAGTGGGCTTCGAGTGGAAGCAAGGAGAGAAAATCTACATAATTTCTGAAGAAGGTCGAGAAAAAATTAGTGAATTTATCAATCAATTAATAGGAATATCAGCATGAGTCAAAATGAAATCAAGTGGCTAGCAACGTTATTAATGGTGATTGACCATGTAGGTTTTTTGCTAGAAATAGAACCAATGCGTATTGTTGGTAGGTTAAGTTTCCCAATATTTGCTTGGGTGCTAGCACAAAACTGGAAGCGACGAAAGCCAGAGAGTAGCGCTAAACCTTTAATTACAAAACTGCTATTGTTTGGAATAATTAGCCAAGTTCCATACATCATATTGTTCAATAGGCTAGAGTTTAATATATTAATTAGCTTTGCGCTGGTTGTAATAATATTCACACAAATTCATAAAGTAGAAGTAAATAAAAAATTCCTAATAATGATACTAGGACTGATAGCAGCTCAGTTGTGGGGAGTAAGTTACGGATGGTATGCAGTCGGTTGCCCGCTACTAATGATTAACCTCAAAGGCAAAGGCGATCGGATGTGGTGGATTAGTTGGTGTTTGGTCAACGGAGTGTATGCAATAACATCAGGTTACTTACTTCAGATATTTGCAATGTTGACGCCGCTGATATTGGCTTACCACGACCCAGCCAAAGACCAAAAACCAGGTGCGATCGAAAAAAGATTTTTTTACTACTTCTACCCCATCCATCTGGCAGGACTAGCGGCACTGCAAACAATTTTGTAATTCTAAAATCACTACATATAGTGTTTATGAAGCTGCATATCAGCACTTGTAAACACTATATGTAGTTTCAATCCCTGGTAGGGTTTTAGGTTGGTTGTAACCGCAACTGACACCACTGCGTTAAGTTTCGGCGTCATTTCAATCCCTGATAGGGTTTTAAGCGACTACTACACGCAGCCGCCACCAACCACATATATATTAGCACTGGGGATTCATTTTAGCGACTACACCAACTATTTGCGCCTCAATCAGAATGTGAATTACTGGTTGAATTGGGTTGTAATTTTTGGCTCACAAGTTGTACTTCTGTCTTGCTTGTTGAGTCTGCTTCAGCTTGTGTTCGAGACTTTGCCAATTTTCGGCTTCGATATCGCTGATGAACCCGTCGAGACAGTCGCGGTAAATAGAGAGCGATCGCAACAATTCCTCTCGATTGTACTTTGCCACCATGACTCCCAGCTCGGGATTGCCGCCCCCAACCCGGCTCGTGTCCCGAAAACCTGAACTCGCCAAATGTTGGGCTAAATTAACAATATCCCGAGCGCCCTCAAGATCGCAGGCAGCAACCAGCGTCGCGCTCGCCATCAGCGGCAAATGAGAAATCCAAGCCACAGCTCGATCGTGTTCTTCCGGCTCACATCGGTAAACTTTAGCACCCAGCAACCGCGCAATTTCCTCAACCTTATCCACCGCAAGCGCCGGCGTCTGGGCAGTCGGCGTCACCACATAAGGCCGGCCCACAAACAAATCCGGCACCGCCGCCTCAATTCCGCTTTCAGCAGTCCCCGCCATCGGGTGTCCCCCCACAAAATTTGGCCACAGAGGAGACACGGCCTGCACTATGGGTGTTTTTACGGAACCGACATCCGTTACAATAGTATCAGGGGAAAGATAGGGCACCAACTCTCGGACGATCGGCTCGATCGACAAGAGCGGCGTGCAAATAAAAACCACATCGGCTGCTGCCATTAGAGACAGGTGTATGCTGGCTTCATTGACAACACCGCGAGCTTGCGCCCGATCACAAGTCTGCTGCCGACTCGAAACCCCAAAAACATTAAACCCGCGCGATCGCAAATCCAGCCCGATCGAGCCACCAATTAAACCCAGTCCTACAATACCGATATTCATAGCAATAAAATGGGGATATTTGATACGGTGCCGCCCCCATGACAGTCGAGGAACTCCTGAAAAAATATGCCGCCGGAGAAAGAAACTTTGCCGGAATCAACCTGACTGAGGCCAACCTCAGCGGCGTCAACTTGAGCGGAGCCAACCTCAAGGGTGCGAATCTGAGTGTAGCAAACCTGAGCGGAGCCAACCTCAGCAAAACAGACCTGACCGGTGCCAAACTCAACATCGCCAGACTCAGCGGCGCCCATCTCGGCGGCGCAAACCTCACCGACGCCGACCTCAACGTCGCCTACCTAGTGCGAGTTGACCTCAAAAAAGCCACACTCACAGGAGCCAAACTGATCAGAGCCGAGCTGATTCGAGCCGAACTCAGCGGCGCAAACCTCAGCGGCGCAAACCTCAGCGGCGCCACCCTCACCGAAGCCACCCTTCGAGGAGCCAACCTCGCTCAAGCCAACCTTCGAGGCGCTCACCTCAGCGGCGCGTGCTTGACAGAAGCCAACCTAGAACAAGCCAACCTGCAAGGAGCCGACCTTAGCCGAGCCGACCTCAGCGGCGCCGACTTGCGAGGCACAGAACTGAGACAAGCCAACCTCACTCAAGCCGTACTCAGCGGCGCCGACCTCAGCGGCGTTAATTTGCGCTGGGCCATCCTCAGCGGCTGCAATCTCCGCTGGGCAGACCTCAGCGAAGCCAAATTGAGCGGTGCCGACCTCAGCAGAGCCGACCTCTGCCACGCCAACTTGCTGAATGCCAGCTTAGTTCACGCCGACCTGTCAAATGCCTATCTGATCCGCGCCGACTGGATTGGAGCCGACTTAACCGGAGCCACCTTAACCGGAGCGAAACTTCACGCAGTTTCGCGGCTCGGCATCAAAACCGAAGGCATGACCTGCAAGTGGGTTGATCTGAGCCCCAACGGCGACCACAGCCAAATTTACTGGTTGAACTCTGGAGGAACCCACGACTTTTTTCACGAAACCTTGCCCACAGTTCGGATTGTGATTGACTCGCCCTTAGATCAAGGCGCTCATTTTGCACTAGCAGCAACTTATTACCAAATTGCCCAACAATACCCGAGTTTAAGTCAGCCTCCCACGATCGAAGTCAGCTCCAGACGCACCGTACTCGCCTTTAAAATGGACAGCGACGATAAATTATTTGCCACCGCTTACGTTGCCATCATTCCTTTTAACGACGCTGCCATAACTCAAAAAAACCTAATAGCTTTGATGAAAATGATTCAATCCCACGATGCAGGCAAACTTAACGTCAAAGAATCTAAACACGTCCAGTTATGTAGCAAAGCTCTCAACCAAGCTATCAGCAAAGTAGACCAAATCAAAATTTCCAGTTCTTTTCCAAAAATCGGTGAAAGCATCAATTTCTTTCAAATACCCACACAGATGAGCTTAATTAATTCCCGCGATCAAAGACTCAGCGTATATCACCACCCAGGCTTCGGCAAGCGCCTGATTAAAAAATACGATCTGAGTAACTCAACATCGGCTAAGTTAGCCGAAAGCACAAAATTGGCTCAAGCTAATATCACTAGCATTTTGGATTTTATAAAAGGCTTCCACAATATTGATGTCTAGGCATATTGCATCAAGTTACAAAAAATGCTTATTCTAGTTTAAAGGTTGGCACAATAAAGCTTTGTTCTAGCTAAGACATCAGGGAAATTGAAAAGCATGGATGCCGAAGAACTGATCACCAAATATGCAGCAGGAGAAAGAGATTTTACTGCCATCCTCCTTTGCGAGGCAAATCTCAGCAGGATCGATCTCAGCGGGGCTAATTTCAGTGAGGCAATCTTGAGCCTCACCAACATGAGCGGCACCAATTTGTCAAACGCCAACATGAGAAAAGCCAAACTCAATGTTGCCAGACTCAGCGGTGCTAATCTCCACAAAGCCAACCTCAGCGGCGCTATCCTCAACGTGGCTAACTTGATTAGAGCCGACCTCAGCGAAGCCAAACTCGTCGAAGCTACACTGATCAGATCCGAACTGATTCGAGCCAACCTCAGCAGTGCCAACTTGACCGGTGCAAATCTCAGCGAAGCAGATTTGAGAGAAGCAACCCTCAGAGAAGCCAATCTAGAGCAAGCCGACCTCAGCGGCGCTCACCTGAGAGGCGCTTTTCTAACAGCGGCCAACTTGGAACGGGCCAACTTGCACAGAGCCGACCTCAGCAGGGCAGACTTGCGAGGAGTCAACCTCTGCAATGCCGAACTCAGACAAGCTAATCTGTCTCAGGCAAACCTTAGCGGCGCTGACTTGCGAGGCGCTAATCTCCGGTGGGCTGACCTCAGCGGGGCGAACCTGACCGGTGCTGACCTCGATGAAGCGAGATTGAGCGGGGCCAACTTGTACGGGGCAAATTTGAGCAATGTCAACCTGTTGAACGCTACTCTGGTACACGCGGATTTGACTCAAGCGAATTTGATTCACGCTGATTGGGTGGGCGCTGATTTGACGGGGGCGGCTTTGACGGGGGCAAAAATTTACGCGGTGTCCCGGTTTGGTGTGAAAGCAGATGACATTACCTGCGATTGGGTTGACCTCAGTCCTAACGGCGATCGCAGCCACATTCAGCGCTTTACCGCCGAAGAATCTCAAAGGTTTTTCAATGCTACACCGCCGACAGTTCAAATTATTGTCGATCGACCCCTCGACCCCGATGCTAACTTTGTCCTTGCAGCTACCTACCGCCAAATTGCCCGTCAATACCCTGCTTTAAACCATCCTCCCAGTATCGAAGTTAATTCCAGACGCACAATCATATCATTTAGAATAGAACAGGACGAGCAACTATTTCCCACCGCTTTCGTTGCGATTATTCCCTTTAGTGATGCAGCATTTACTCAGAAAAATTTGATTACTTTGATCAAGATGATTCAACCCCAAAGTGGTAATAACCTGGGCGTCAGAGTCTCAAATATGGTAGTGCAATTAAACGTAGGCCTGACCAAAACAATGAGAAAAATAGGGGAAATGAAAATTCAGCCGATTCGCCTCGATCGCGAACCGATGTCAAGTTTTTTCCAATCGCCCACCCAAACTGTACTGGCTAACTCCAGCGCCGAAACTTTGATGATTCACTATCACCCAGATTTTGGTAGAAACTTGACAAATTTGCCCGGAGTCAACAAAACGTCTATCAGTCCTGCAATTAAAGCCCAAAGATTTACCACCCCGCCGCTAAATACGGTCATTGAGTTTGTCAAAAGCTTTTATCAGCTCGGTGAGTAAATACTATAAATTAATTTGATATCATTGCTATTCATGCCATATAAAAGTTAGCCGATTGCCATTTCATTCAGGTACAAAAATGGAAGCTGAAGAACTGCTAAAACGATTTGCAATCGTCAAAAGATACACTGAAGGCGACAGAGATTTCACAGGAATCAACCTGAATGAAGCTAATCTCAGCCGCATCAACCTCAGCCAATCAATTTTAAGGCGGGCTAGCTTATTTATCACCAACATCAGCGGCGCTAACTTGAGCGACGCTGACTTGACCGAAGCTAACCTGAATGTGGCTAGACTCAGCAGCACCAATCTCTCGCGGGCAATCTTAAACGGGGCTAATCTCAACGTAGCAAACTTAGTGAGAGCCGATTTAACTGCAGCTCAATTAATCGGAGCATCGCTGATTAGAGGCGAATTAGTCCGCTGCGAACTCAGCAAAACTAACTTCAGCGGCGCAAACCTGACTGAAGCAGATTTAAGAGAGGTAAAACTGACGGAAGCTAACCTGTGCGGTGCTAATCTTTCCGGTGCAAATCTCAGAGGTGCTTCGGCTGCTTCAGCTAATTTTCAAGAAGCTAACTTGCACGGTGCGGATTTGACAAAAGCAGAACTTAACGGCGTGAATTTAATCGATGCGGATCTGAGACAAGCTTGTTTGCAGCGGGTGAATCTCAGTGGTGCCAATTTGAGCGGAGCTAACCTCAAATGGGCCAATTTGAGCGGAGCTAACCTCAACGGCGCAGATCTGATCGATACTAAATTCAACGGAGCTAACCTCAACGGAGCGGATTTAAGAAATACTAATTTAGCAAATGCTAATTTGGTTCACGCAGATTTGACAGAAACTAATTTGATTAACGCAGATTGGGTGGGGGCAGATTTGACGGGGGCAATTTTAACAGGGGCAAAACTCTATTTGGTTCCCAGGTTTGGCATCATCGCCGATAATATTAGTTGCGAGTGGGTTGACATCAGCTCTGCTGGCGATCTCACTCAGATTCAACAATTTAATTCGCCGTCAGAATCGAGAAAATTCTTAAATCACACGCCGGGGTTAGTGCGAATTGTGGTTGATGCAGTTTTAGATTACTCAGCAAACATCACTTTAGCAACAGCGTATAGCGAAATAGCTCGGCATTACCGGGCAATGAATTTTCCTCCTAATATTGAAGTCGGCTACCGCCGCACAACTCTAACTTTTAGATTTGAGAGCGATGAGCATTTATTGCCAGCAGCTTTTTTAGCGATTCTTCCTTTTAAGGATGCTGTAGAAACTCAGATCAATATTATGGTTATTGGCAAAAATATCGAAAGTCAAAATATGGATGAAAAACGAATGTTGCAGTTGCGTAAAGCATTGAGTACAGCTACAAATAAATTAAATGAGTTGATAAATTTGGTTTATAATATATCACAGGTTAGTCAGCCAACAAAGTTTTTTGAGTCACCTACCCAAACTATTTTAATTAGTTCGGGACAGGAGAGTTTGATGGTGAATTCTCACGGGAATTTTGGGAAGGGAGGTGCAAATCATCAGCCGAGTAAATTCTGTTTGCCTCTCGGTCAAAAAGTAGTTGATTTTCTGGCAAGTTTTGATTATGTTGAGTGAGAAATGTCAATTTTAAAACCGATTGATTGAGGTAGAAGTCCACAACTCATTGCTCCGCTTCCTGCGATCGAACTCCGAGCCGCACTGGCCCCACCATTTAACGATGGCGCGGCTCGTGGCGCGGGCTTTGCGCTTGGGGCGCAGCGCTCTGATCCAAACGGGGCTTCCCGCTGGAGCTTACCGACAGCGGTATCGAGTCAGTTATTTGATGCCGATTTTGATGTGGCCGGAGCCTGTGATTTTAGTGGCGCCGACACGGGTGATCGAGCATTTGAGAGGAGTGGAAATTCCGCGTTTGCAAGAGTGGCTGCAAACTGATAAGTCGATCGAGATTTATTCGGATAATGCCACTGGACGAGGATTGACGCTAGTAGATCCGCAGTCTTGGCTGGCGGCTCGCTTGGCGGTGAATTCGCCACTTCACAGCAATATTCCGACAATTATTGACGGTGTGGATGACTTGGAAGTTTGGACGCGCCAGCAATTGACGGCGGGTTTGCAACCGGCTGATTGGAATGATTTAATGCAATCTCAGCCTTTGGAAGCCGATGCAATCCTCCAAGGGCGGGTAATGCTAACGCGGGCTTTGTTTCGGCATCCGGCGAAACCAGAGGAGTGCTATTTGCTGGAAACGGCAGAGCAAAATATTTTGGAGGGGCTGTTTGAAAGGATCGAGCCGAATTCGCTGATTCCGGCTGCTTGGAGCAATTTTTGGCAGCGGTGGGAAGCAAACGGAAAACTGCGGTGGGCGCAAATTCATCGGGAGGCTGGGTCATTTTCTCTGTTCTGCGCGCCGGTTCAGGTGGCTGAGGTTTTGAGCAAAATTTGGGATTGTCAGCCTGTGGTGTTGATTGGGGGGGCGGTGGATGTGGAACCGAAGGCTCCGATCTTCCGGCAAATGCTGGGACTGCCAGAATTGACGAGCGTTAAGTTTTCGCCCGATCGACAAAGCGAATTAATTCAACTGTACATTCCCAACTGGCTGCCGCTGCCAAATACGCCGGAATTTCAGGGTGTTTTAATTGAAGAAATTCGGACTTTGCTGTGCATGAGCGCGTCGGTGGCGGGTTTAACGGTGCTGATTGTTGGTGATGTACCGCTGAAGGCTCGGCTGGCGGCGATTTTGGCTTCTGAGTTCGGTTCTCGGGTGCAGGTTGAAAAAACAGATGTGGGGGAGAATGGGATTTTGGTGACTGGGTGGGAGTTTTGGCGGGAACATCAGGGGGAATTGAGCGCGCCTCACTTGCTGGCGATCGCAACTTTGCCGCTACCTTCTTTGGAAAATCCTTTGGTGACGGCGCGTGTGGCTTATTATAAGGAGCAGCGCAGGGATTGGTTTCGGTTGTATTTGCTGCCGGCGGCGCTGAATGAGTTGCAACGGGCGATCGCGCCTGTGCGAGAACGTCAAGGGGTGGTGGCGATTTTCGACAGCAGGGTGATTCACCGCAGTTACGGGCAGCAGGTTTTAGCGGCTTTGAGTCCTTTTGCGAGGATTGATTATTTGGATACGACGTGGCTGACGCAGGCTTGAGATGACCTGTTGGCGTATAATTTGGTTAGGTATCCAGTTGAAATCTAATTTAGTAGACAAAGATTATGGGTGAAGCTAAGCGTCGCAAAGAGTCGATCGGCGACGAATTCGGTAAAGAAGAGCGCATCGTTTCGTGGCTGCCAATCACGAAAACCCAAAGCGAAGATTTTGTGAGGTGGACATCTCGCGGAAGCTGGATCGGGATTAGCCTGTTGGTGGGTTGGTGGATTGTGGTGCGGTTTGTCGGCCCTGCGGCGGGTTGGTGGGTGGTTGATTGATGCCAGACTCGACAAATGCCTGTATTCTTGGCATTGTGTCGAGTTTTAACTCGGAAACCAGCGGCTGAATTTTTAGGAAAATTTTAGTTGCACATTTGGAGTTAGTATGGTATGGTAATTATCTGCGGGCAATTAGCACAGTGGTAGCGCACTTCCTTCACACGGAAGGGGTCACTGGTTCAAATCCAGTATTGCCCATTCAAAATTTATGGCGACTCATTTAGGCGATCGCCGGGATAGAGGTAACTCTATGATACAAATAATTCTGAACTCAGAACAAGAACAGTTACTAGCAGAAAAAATTAACATGAGCGGGAAACTTAAGAATAGTTATCAGCCCGATCCGCACCGACAAGCTTTAGCTGAAGATTTTAACAACTCATGTGAAGGAACCCAGGCTTTACACGCCGATTCTCCTTTAACTGATGAAGAAATTGCCGAAGAAATTGCAGTTTATCGGAGAGGAGAATGAGAAACGGACGGGAAATAAAAAGGAATTGGTGTTTAGCTTAAGCTTCAACATATTCGCAAATAGAGACCGGTTCGGGAATAGGAAAAGCATCCTCTTGTAGTCCTTCAATATGAAATGCGATCGCCTCTTTAATTAAATGCCTCACATCTTCTAAACTTTCAGCCACAGCTACACATCCCGGTAAATCGGGAACATACGCACCGTAGCTAGTTTCACCTTTTTCAATTACAACAGCATAACGCATTAATCTTCCTCCTCTAGTTGAGATTGTCGCAAAACACTTTTAAGCGTACCTATTGGCATATCAATGCCTAAATTACCTGACACAGTTACAGTTCCAGCCTTTTCTGGGTGTTTAAATTGACGGTGACTGCCCCTTGTTCTAGCTAAATACCAACCATCATCTTCTAACATTTTAATAACTTCTCTAACTTTCATTGTTCATCTATCTATAAAACTAATCAACTCCCGCACTTCTATCCCCATAATATGCTCTAACTTCAGCAACCTCTCCATTGTAACCTGCGCGACTGATAAAAACTTCATCCTGCTCAATCCGAAGACAATGTTTAACACGGCCAAAACAGCCTTAGCACGGGCTGCAAGCGGGACGCGATCGCCCAAAACCCCCTTTTTTTTATACTACATTATGCTACACTAACCTTGTAACTCATGCCCCCGCAGGAGGTTCCCTCATGGCAAATGCCAATATTTCCCAAAATTTCAACTTAATCATCCCCGCAGGAACCCAAATTGTCACCAAAATCGAAGTCAAAAATCCTGCAACTAGCGAATCTTGGAAACCGGGATTAGTAGGTGTCATAGTTCAATCGCCTACCGACAATTCCCACGCATATTTAGTCAAATTCCCAGACGGAACACAAGTTAGTCTGCGGCGACACGAACTCAGCATCCGCAAGCAGTTTCAGAGCGAAGGATTGCAGTCAGGAGGAGATTTTCTCGCCGAATATAACCTCTATGATTCTGTAATTTACCGCTGCATTGTTGGTTCCAGAGCTTACGGTTTGGATAACGAGCAATCCGATACAGACAGGCGCGGGATTTACCAGCCACCGGCAATTCTTCATTGGTCGCTTTACGGCATTCCAGAACAATTGGAAAACAAGGAAAATCAGGAATGCTATTGGGAACTGCAAAAGTTTCTGGTTTTGGCACTAAAAGCTAATCCAAATGTGCTAGAATGTTTGTACACGCCTTTAGTAGAAAAACTTTCTCCTGTAGCACAAGAATTGCTAGAAATTCGGGAAATCTTTCTGTCTCAATTAATTTATCAAACTTACAATAGCTACGTTTTGTCTCAATTTAAAAAAATGGAGCAAGACTTGCGGAATACAGGAGAAGTGCGATCGAAGCACGCGATGCACTTGATTCGGTTGTTGCTGTCAGGAATTACGGTGCTCAAGGAAGGGTTTGTGCCGGTGCGGGTGCAGGATTTTCGATCGCAATTGCTATCTATCCGCAATCAAGAAATATCCTGGGATGAGGTGAATCGCTGGCGGTTGAGCTTGCACGCAGAGTTCGATCGCGCTTTTGCAGAAACTTCCTTACCAGAACGTCCTAATTACGAGAAAGCTAATCAGTTTTTGATTAAATCTCGTAGAAGTGCGATCGGCTAAAAGTGCGATCGGGCAAATAACATAGAAAATCATGGTAGAATACATCTCTAATCTAGCCCAAATTATCTCAGTTCGACCTTATCCGCTGCTGTTTGCGACTGTCAGCGGATCGCACTTATACGGTTTTCCTTCAGCAGATTCTGATTTCGACTTGCGGGGAGTACATATCTTACCGCTACCGAAAGTAATTGGACTGATTTCGGGAGAAGAAACAATCGAAGTTTCGGAAGTTCGGGAGAAAATGGAACTCGATTTAGTCACTCACGATATTAAAAAGTTTCTTGAGTTGCTGTTGAAGCGCAACGGCTACGTGTTGGAACAACTGTATTCGCCGCTCATAGTTTACACTACCAAGGAACACGAAGAGTTAAAAGAACTCGCCTCGAACTGCATTACCAAGCACCACAGCCACCACTATCTCGGTTTTGCTCAGACTCAATGGAGATTGTTTGAGAAACAAAGCCCGCGTCGGGTGAAACCGCTGCTGTACGTTTACCGGGTGTTGCTGGCGGGGATTCATTTGATGCAAACGGGGGAAGTTGAGGCGAATTTGGTTAAACTTAACGACAAGTTCCAGTTGTCGTATATTCCCGATCTGATCGATCGCAAGCTGGCTGGTGCGGAAATGTCTGTGCTCCAAGATACAGATATTGAATTTTATCAGCAGGAGCGCGATCGGCTAATCAATGTATTAGAAGAGGCAAGTTTGACAAGCCATTTACCATCAAATCCTAATGCAAAGGTTGCTCTTAGCGATTTTCTGGTCAAGGTGAGAATGTCATCTGTGAACTAAGCTGTTCCACATCTAATTAGTCTTTTGGTGCAGCAAGTAGCCTATATATTAGTCGTTGTGTGCGCCAAATAGCGCAGAACCTCCAGCCCAGGAGGCATCAGTAGCAAATAAACCGGGTTTTTTATCGCGATTAAAGGCTTGAATGCAGTATTTTGTCGCTCAAACTCGGTTTCAACTGATTTACCTTGATACCCTTGTGTTTGCTGGTTCGCTAATGGCAGCTAGGCCAATATTTCGACCGTCGGTAAATTGTGGGTTTTTTTCTGGTATGTAAATATTCCAACTTACCCCGCCTAAATATGTCTTGATATATGAAATCAAGCCGTGAATAAATACGACGATGCCCACCATTTCTAATGACTCTTCAAGGGTCACTATTATCTGGTAAACTATATTATCCTCTCCCACTGTAGAAGCTTGGTATCCCCCTACCAGTTCCATCCCCAATGCTCCTCCAATATAAAGAGCGCAGGCTGCAACAAACAATTTTTTTGTAGGAGCAGGAAGGTGCAACATAAACTTACTGTAGGATATGAGAAATATCGCTACTAGAAAACCGAACGGCACAATCCAAGTAAAGTAAAGAAATCCTGTGGTGGCATTTAGGAGACTTCGCATTGGATTTATCAAGTTTTCGTGCAATTGACCAGCTTCGTCTATAGATATATATAAAAATATGAATGATAAAATTTTCCAGTGATTCTTGTACGGAGAACTATCCAAATTTTTCGCATAAGCGATCGTACCCAGCAAGAGAGAACTAAATAGCAATGCCAAAACTGAGTATGCCGTTGGAATGTTCCGCTCGGAATCAACGCTGAATACTTTTACTAAGTAGTTGTCAGACGGGCTACCAGGCAAGAAGTACACAGTCATCTCACTTAAGAAAGAAAGTACAGCTAGACAGGTCACCACTCGAAGCAAAAATTGGGTTACAGCCCCAGGAGCTAAAGGAATTTGGAATTTCATGTTCTCTTAACCGTTTGTTTAATTTTTGATTAAGCATATGTTATCCCAAAAAATCTTTTCTGGGTATATCTACGGGCATAGATGAGTCATCGCGGTGAAAAATTTATTTTTTTTATTGTAAAATTATCCTGGGATTAAGAAATGTAGCAGAGATCGATCGCCCGCAATTTTATTTTTGCAAATTAATAGAAATTTATTTATTGAGATGTAAATGAGATCTCTCCAAAAATGAAGCTGAAATCCTTACAGCGGTTGAGTAGAGCTCTAAATTTGATCGATCTCTGACAGAGAAACTCGGCTTCAGACAGCCGATTGCCCTAAGTACGGAGGATTTCTGCCATCAAAGGCGATCGCCAATCTCAGTGAAAACTCTGAGATGAAACAAGAGGCAGAATTAACCGGACATTCAAACTCCTAGACGCATTAAGACCAAAGAAACCGGGTTTTTGACCTGATCTTTCTGTCAAAACCCATAATTTTCGTCCATCAAACCCGGTTTCCGAGCACCCATGCCTCCAGGACTAATTAACTAAGTTCGCAGTCACAAAAGCCAGTCTTTAAAGATCGGGATGAAGTCCTGACTGCGAACTTAAATCGTACCTGCGCGGCGTGTACACCCAAACATCTCCTCCATATTTGCGGGGAATAATCCGAGTCTGACTCGAACCAACAATTACTAAAGTTCTCATATCCGCATCTTCCGGCTGGAATTCGCCGAGGGTGCAAACGCGCACGGATTGGCCTGGCCTGCCGAGGTTTCGCCCTAGTACGACGGGGGTTTTAGGATCGCGAGTTTGCAACAAAATCTCGATCGCCCTTGCAAGTTGCCAAATCCGCTGTTTCGAGATCGGATTGTAAAATGCGATCGCGAAATCTGCGATCGCAGCGGCCGAAATCCGCTGTTCAATGACCTCCCAAGGCTTGAGAATATCCGAAAGCGAAATCACGCAAAAATCGTGTCCGAGGGGTGCTCCGATCGCAGCAGCGGCCGCCTGCATCGCTGAAATGCCCGGTGCTACCCGAATATCGATGCCTTGCCATTCGGGTTTGGCATCAAAGTCGATCACCTCAAACACCGCTGCAGCCATCGCAAAAATACCCGGATCTCCTGACGAAACGACGGCGACAGATTTTCCTGATGCTGCTAAATCTAGGGCAAAATGGGCGCGATCGATCTCTTCGCGGTTGTCGGAATCGTGCCTGTTTTGTCCTTCCCGCAGGGTTCCGGCTAAGTCGAGATAGAACTTGTAACCCACCCAATCCGTGGCTTCCCGCAGGATTTGTTTGACTTCCGGCGACATCCAGGGCGCGCCTCCGGGCCCGGTACCGACGATCGCGAGTTGGCCGCGGCTAACTCCGATCGCGCTTGCATCAATCGGTTCTGCAGCCAGGGCGATCGCGCAATTCAGGGCTAAAGTGCGATCGCATTCGATTAACTGACTGTTTGCGCCGGCTGCTGTCAGCGCAATTTGTGCCGCCTGATTTTCGATGAATTCCATAGAGTTTAATTCGACAAGTTCCGATCGATTGAAAAAACGGACGGGAACTTTAAAATATGCTGAAACTGCTTCTAATGCCGGATTTCCCATCTCATCTTTTAAGGCAAAAAATCCAGCAATTGCAGCGGCCGCTAAATTTGTTTTTGCCAGTAATTCCCGCACGCAAGACAGGGCTATTTCTGGCTGCATATTCGATAGGTTCGCAAGTCCAACTGCCAGCTTTTTCGGATGGTAAACTAAACAATCTGCTGTTGGTAAAACTGCTTTTTCGGTGACGCGGATAGTCAATTTTGCATCAATGGCGATCCTCTCCGTTGGCGTAGCCCCCGTAGGGGCGGGCTGCGCTAACGGCAAATTGCTCTCGGAAAGCCAGCTTGCAGCACCTTCTAGGCGTACTTTCGCCCCGGCGAGCAAATTTGAAATAAAAGTTTTCGCATCGTCTGGATTCGCCAAATAATAGCCTTGGGGAGGACTTAGCAAGGCGGTGCGAAACCGAATATCTCCGGTTGTTGTAATTGCAGGCTGCACGCCGAGGGCTGCTGCAATCTCTCTGGCCAAGTCATTAACGCCGTGCAAACCGCCCAGCAGCGGTACTACGGCGCTTCCGTCTTCTGCGACTGCTAAAACTGGCGGTTCGGCGCGTTTGTCTGACAGCAGCGGGGCGAGGGTGCGGATGATGATTCCGGCGGCGCAGATGGCGATGATTGGGGTTTCTGTTGCGAACAATTCCCGCAATGTTTCGCCGAAGTTGCTAAAGTTGATGTTTGTGTTGGATGTGCGATCGGTTAAACCGTAAATCTGGGAACCTGGGAAATGTGCGGAGATTTTTTTGGCGATCGGCTGGCTGTTTTGACCTAAGATAACTATTGCGGGAGGAACTCGATTCACGGTTTTATATATGGCTGTGTTTGGATGGGTTTTATTTTATCTCTCGTTGTTTCACGAATGCGTATTTGACGAACCGCGAAGGCGCGAAGGGCGCGAAGGAAGAGAAAGAAAATAAGGAAGAGAAAGGAGAAGTTTATCTTTTTTATTCTCTGTCAGTGGCACAGGCATCTTGCCTGTGAATCTCTGCGATTAGTTTATCATTAAAATAAGCAAATATTCCGAGGTTTGGTTGTGAAACGGATTGTTTTAATTGCAGGGTTTGAATCTTTTAATGCTGATTTGTACCGGAAAGCGGCAGAATTGGCTGTTTCCGGGTGTCAGGGATTGGAAGTGCGCGTTTTTAGCGATCGCGCCCTTGCAGATGAGTCCGACGCTGTAGCAGCTGCCCTCTCGAATGCTGACGTATTTTTCGGGAGTTTGTTGTTTGATTACGATGCAGTAATGTGGCTGCGAGAAAGGGTGCAACACATTCCCATTCGCCTAATTTTTGAGTCGGCTTTGGAATTGATGAGTCTTACTCAAATCGGCGCTTTTAAAATTGGCGACAAGCCGAAAGGTATGCCGAAACCTGTTAAGTTTATTCTGGATAAGTTCAGCAACGGGCGAGAAGAAGATAAGCTGGCTGGTTATATCAGCTTTTTGAAGGTGGGGCCGAAGTTATTAAAGTATGTGCCGGTGCAAAAAGTGCAGGATTTACGCAACTGGCTGATTATTTACGGTTACTGGAATGCCGGCGGTGCGGATAATGTTGTCTCGATGTTTTGGATTATTGCCGAAAAGTATTTGGGGCTGAAGGTTGCAGAAATTCCGCCGCCTGTAGAAACTCCCAATATGGGTTTATTGCATCCTGATTATAATGGTTATTTTGAATCGCCTCGGCAATATTTGGATTGGTATCTCGGTAATCAAAGTGCTAGGGATGGTCAAGATGCCCGTTCCACAAAAGAGGCTAGACATCTTGATAGAAATGGTTCTAACGGGCAAGATGCCCGTTCCACAAAATTGGGAACCAATTTGTCTCAAAATTTAGATCGGGTTTCTAACTGGCAAGATGCCCGTTCCACAAAATTGGGAACCAATTGGTTCCCTAATTCCAATCAAATAAAATCTCCAGTTGTGGGCATCTTGCTTTACCGCAAGCACGTTATCACCAAGCAGCCTTATATTCCTCAATTAATTCGCTATTTTGAAGCTGCAGGAATTATACCTTTGCCGATTTTTATCAATGGCGTTGAAGGCCATGTGGCAGTGCGGGATTGGATGACGACTGCTTATGAAACTGCGCGGCGCAAACAAGGCAATATTGAAACTCTTTCGCTTTCTAAAGATGCTGTGGAAGTTGATGCGATTGTTTCTACTATTGGCTTTCCTTTGGTTGGCGGGCCTGCTGGTTCGATGGAGGGTGGAAGGCAGGTGGAAGTTGCTAAGCGCATTTTAACTGCTAAAAATGTACCTTATTTTGTGTCCGCACCTCTGTTGATTCAGGATATCCATTCTTGGACCCGTCAGGGAATTGGAGGTTTGCAAAGTGTGGTATTGTATGCTTTGCCGGAGTTAGATGGCGCGATCGATCCCGTGCCTCTCGGCGGTTTGGTGGGTGAGGATATTTATCTAATTCCCGATCGCGCCAAACGCCTGACAAGTAGAATTAACAATTGGGTGAAACTGCGGCAAACTCCGCCATCTGAAAGGAAAATTGCGATTATTCTCTACGGGTTTCCTCCCGGTTACGGGGGGGCGGGTACGGCTGCTTTATTAAATGTACCGAAATCGCTGCTAAATTTCCTGCACAAACTTCAAGCAGCAGGTTATACAGTTGGAGAAATTCCGGCTGACGGTGAGGAGTTAATTCGCAGGGTGAAAGAGGCGGATGAAGCTACTTGTGACGGGCAAGATGCCCGTACCACAAAAGAGACTGTTAATGTGAAAACTTTAGAAAAATGGCTGGGCTATCTGTTAACAAGTCGTATCGAAAAACAGTGGCATTCTCTAACTGGTACTGGAATTAAAACAAACGGCGACGAGTTCCAAATCGGTGGCATTCAACTGGGGAATGTTTGGATAGGTTTGCAGCCGCCGCTGGGAATTTCGGGCGATCCGATGCGCTTAATGTTCGATCGCGATTTGACGCCTCACCCTCAATATGCTGCTTTTTACAAGTGGCTGCAAAATGATTTTCAAGCCGATGCTGTGGTTCACTTCGGAATGCACGGCACTGTGGAATGGTTGCCGGGATCTCCTCTGGGAAATACGGGCTATTCTTGGTCGGATATTTTGTTAGGAAGTTTGCCGAATCTTTATATCTACGCTGCCAACAATCCCTCGGAATCGATGCTGGCAAAACGGCGCGGTTACGGTGTTTTAATTTCTCACAATGTGCCGCCTTACGGTCGCGCTGGTTTGTACAAGGAATTGATGGCTTTGCGAGATTTGATTGCGGAATATCGGGAAGATACAGCAAAGAATTATGTGCTAAAAGAGGCTATTTGTCAGAAGATTTTAGATAGCGGTTTGGAGGCTGATTGTCCGTTTGAGGATGCTCGCAAGTTGGGGATTGCTTTTAGTTTTGAGAATGTGGGAATGTTCAGTGCTGATGCTTTTAACCGCTATCTTGTGAAGCTGTACGAGTATTTGCAGGTGGTGGAATGTCGCTTGTTTTCTTCGGGTTTGCACGTTCTCGGGGAACCGCCTAATTCTGAGGAAATGACCTCTTATCTTGAGGCTTATTTTGGCGAGAGGTTATCACAGGAACAGGTAAAAGCAATTGTTTCACAAACAAGCACAGGCAAGATGCCTGTGCCACAAGAGGGGTTTGGTGGGGTTTTTGAGGAGGGTTTGTTGGTGCGGGATTTGTTGTTGCAAACGACGGATGAGTTGACTAATCTTTTGCGGGGTTTGAATGGGGAATATATTCTGCCTGCACCGGGTGGGGATTTGTTGCGGGATGGGGCTGGGGTTTTGCCTACTGGCAGGAATACTCATGCTTTAGACCCTTATCGGATGCCTTCTCCGGCTGCTTTTGAAAGGGGGCGCGAAATTGCTCAAAAAATTATTGATAAGCACCTTGAGGAACATGGGAATTATCCTGAGACTGTGGCGGTGATGTTGTGGGGTTTGGATGCGATTAAAACGCGGGGCGAATCTCTTGGAATTCTGCTAGAATTGGTGGGGGCTGAACCTCTTAAAGAAGGTACTGGACGGATTGTTCGCTATGAATTAAAACCGTTAGCTGATGTCGGTCATCCCCGGATTGATGTGTTGGGAAATCTTTCGGGGATTTTCCGTGATAGCTTTGTGAATATTATTGAATTGTTGGATGATTTGTTCGTGCGGGCGGCGGATGCTGATGAACCGGAATCGGAGAATTTTATTCGCAAACACGCTTTAATTTTGCAGGCACAAGGTGTGCAGAATTATTCGGCAAGGTTGTTTTCTAATCCGGCTGGGGATTTTGGTTCTTTGGTTAACGATAGGGTTGTTGATGGTAGTTGGGAATCGGGGGATGAGTTGGGGAAAACTTGGGAAAGTCGCAATGTTTTTAGCTACGGGAGGAAGGATAAGGGGGAAGCGAGGCCGGAGGTTTTGACTCAGTTGTTGCAAGGGTGCGATCGCATTATTCAAGAAATTGATTCTGTTGAATATGGTTTGACTGATATTCAAGAGTATTATGCGAATACTGGCGGTTTGAAGAAAGCCGCCGAAAAGCAGCGCGGCAAAAAGGTTAACACGAGTTTTGTAGAAAGTTTTTCTCAGGATACGACTCCGCGCAATTTAGAAGATTTGCTGCGCTTGGAATATCGAACTAAGCTATTAAATCCTAAGTGGGCTAACGCGATGGTCAATCAAGGTTCTGGCGGCGCTTATGAAATTTCGCAGCGGATGACGGCGTTAATTGGTTGGGGTGGAACGGTTGATTTTACTGATAGTTGGGTTTACGATCAGGCGGCGGATACTTATGCTTTAGATCGGGAAATGGCGCAGAAGTTGCGGGAGGCAAATCCTGAAGCTTTTCGCAATATTGTAGGGCGAATGTTGGAGGCTAACGGGCGGGGTTTTTGGCAGCCGGAGGCGGATAAGTTGCAGCAGTTGCGCGAGTTGTATGAGTTAACAGATGAGAAAATTGAAGGGGTGACAGTGTAGTTTTTTTTTAGTCTAAATATTTAGGGGCGGGCTAGAAGCCCAACCCCTACTCCCCACAATAGTTTCAAAAATTTTTAGGTGCAAGTTAGGGGCGCGGCTATTAAATACCCCGATCGCCCTGCGGTTTTGCCACAGGAACTGACGGTTTTTTATTGGGAGAATTAAAAGCTCGATCGACCATATCTCCAAAGGGAACAAACTGCGGTGCAGACGATTGAGCTCCGGTTCTGAACGTTGTCACGGGTCCGCTGCCGTCTTGGGCAAAATTAATCAATCTCGTTAAAGCATCACCGGGATTTTTAGCATTGCGCTTGTCTAGGGTGAACAGCAGATTTTGAGAGTTGCAGCGCCCCCGTCCGTTCACGTAACAAACTACTGGCAAGTTATTAAGAATTCCTGTTGTTAACTGCAAGTTGCTCAATCTTCCGCCATTCTGGGCAACAGCTTTGGTCAATCGATTGGAAACAATTTGACAGCGCTGCCAAGGTGTATATTCGCGGCCGAACTCGGTAGATTTCCAAAGAATCATCGGATCTGTGGTGACATTTCCCCGCCGCGCAATTGTCACAATATTGCGACCGGAAGTAACGCACTGAAATGTTGTTTTAGTGCTATTCCCAGAGTTGCTGGCTGGAGCTGCTTGCACTTGGCTGGCAAAGGCGACAGTACCGGCGAACACTAAAGCGGATGCTAATAAGGGTGCAGTCAATTTCATAATAACTCCTGCCGCTAAGGCAGCTAATGTAGGAAGTCATAGTTGTAGGGACAGAGCAGTGTCCTGTTCCTGCCTATTCAGATTCTGCTCGTTGGGTGTCACACCCGGATATTTTTCAAATATTAAATTAGGTTAGTTGCACCTCATATCTTTAGGTACAGGCCACTGCGGTGTCCTTGTTTTAAAACTTGGGAACGCGGCTGTAGAGACACGGCTCTGCGGTGTCCTTGTTTCAATACTTCGATACCACTGCGGCACAAACATCCGAGATAGTGTTTTTAGCTACATTCTGCAAAGCCTGGGCAGTCAACAATGGTAAGTAAAATTACAAAGGACAGCTCCGAAATTGGCTGGCAAATAACTTTTTATGAAACCTCGAATCATTGTTTGCGGGTTGGGCCACACGGGACACAAGATTTTTTGTTTGTTGAGACAGCAAGGAGCGATTGTGGTTGGTATTAGCGATCGCCCTATTCGCAGCGAAACTTCTGATGTGGTTGTCGGCAATTTGCAAGCAGCTTCTACCTTGTTGGCGGCTGGCATTCAAAACGCTCACACTTTAGTAATTGCAGGAGACGATGATGCTGTGAATTTGGCAATTTTGATGCAGGCGAGGATTCTCAATCCTCAGATTCGCATCATCAACAGATTGTTCAATACTAGCTTGGGCGACAGAATAGACCACACTTTGCCCGATCACGCTTCCATGAGCGTTTCATCATTGGCGGCTCCGGTTTTTGCCTTTGCGGCTCTCGGAAGTCAGGCGATCGGACAGTTGCGTTTGTTCGATCGCACTTGGCCGATTCACGAAGAATATATCGATGAAAATCATCCTTGGCTCGATCGAAATCTCAGCGATTTGTGGGACGATCGCTCGCGAATGTTGATTTATTATCTCCCGGCTGCTAACAAAACTGATTTAGTATCGGCGGTGCTTGCGGGCCGGCAGTGTCAGCAGGGCGATCGGCTAATTGTTGCCTCGGAGCCGACTCTCCGCAGCCCCCAAAAAACTTTGATTCAAAAACTGCTTAAAACCTTAACTAGCCTGCGCCGATTTCAGCAGCACAGCCAAGCAGTAATTGTGGTACTGACTCTGCTGGCAATGATTGGAATAGCTACTTCTATCTATATTTGTGTTGATGAAAATATCTCGATTGTCGATTCTCTCTATTTTTCGGTAGGGATGATTACTGGCGCCGGAGGCTATGAAAAAGTTGCCGAACAAGCTCCAGAAAATATTAAATTATTTACGGTGATGATGATGTTAGTTGGAGCGGGCATCATCGGCATCTGCTACGCCCTGCTCAACGATTATGTATTGGGAACTCGCTTTACCGAATATTGGGATATAGCGCGAGTTCCGCAGCGCAATCATTACATTATCTGCGGACTCGGAGGACTCGGCATCCAAATTGCTAAAGAACTGCACACTAACGGTTACGATATTGTGGCGATTGAGCAAGATCCAAACTGCCGGTTTCTGAATACGGCTCGCTCAATGAAAATTCCGGTCATTCAGGGAAGTGCCAGTTTACCTGCAACCTTGGAAGCTGCTAATGTTAAGCAAGCGGCAGCACTTTTGGCGGTAACAAGCAGCGATATGTCTAATGTCGAAATTGCCTTGAGCGCTAAAGGCTTGGCGCCCAAACTATCAGTTATTGTTCGCAATCAAGACCCACATTTTGCTTTGATGGTGCAGCAAGTTTTTGAGTTTGAAGGAGTTTTTAACCCGACGGAATTGGCGGCTCCTGCTTTCGCGGCGGCGGCGATTGGAGGCAGAATTTTGGGCAACGGAATGACTGCTGATAGTCTCTGGGTTTGCTTAGCCACATTGATTACGCCAAAACATCCTTTCTGTGGCCACCGTATTCAAGATGCTGCTAAGTCGGCGGACTTTGTGCCTCTTTATGTGGAAACTAAGTGTCAAACTCTTCATGGCTGGGATTTACTGAATTGTTGTTTGAGTACGGGGGATGTTTTGTATTTGACGATGCCGGCGAATCGGTTGGAGCAACTGTGGAGAACGACCTCGGAATTAATTAAAACTTAATGGTTTGACGCGGAAATTTATGTTGCATATCGCTCAATTGCAACTACAAACCTGATAAAATTGAGCCAGTAGAGTAAATTGGACTTACGGCTAATCCTCAGAAACCTGGTTTCTTCCCAGATTTCTCCCGGGTTTAGCGCAAGTCCTAGTATAAATAACCAACAGAGTCTCAATTAGTTGCGATATAGAATGAGAAAATTTTTAGGATTATGTGCGTTTGGCTTGATAATGGCGATCGCCTCTGTAGCTGTCGCCGTTCAACCTTTGTTCGTCGCTTATCCTCCCCCCAACCACAAAACAATAGCCGATCGCATCTTTTTAATCGGCACAGCGCCCCCACCGGGACAAGTATCGGTAAATGGCAACAAAATTTCGCGCACCGCATCCGGGCATTTCGCCCCGACTTTTCCGCTGCAAATCGGAGAAAATCTCTTTACATTTCGTTACGAAAATCAGGAAGTCAAAATCAAGGTGACGCGCGAGTCGAATCAGCCGGAATCCCCTGTAGGATTGGCTTTTGCTAAAGATTCCCTGACGCCGAAAGTCGATGTGGCGAGTTTACCGGGGGAATATATTTGCTTTGGGGCGATCGCCCAGGTGAATGCTTTAGTTGCGGTCAAATTGGCTGGTGTTACTATTCCTTTAAAAGCGCGATCGCAAGTCGAACTACCCGCCAACAACTCTATACTTTTAGGTGAAAACTCCCCGCTCAAAAAAGACGGTAGCCAACAGTATCAAGGCTGCGGGAAAACCCCTGAAAACTCCATCTCATCTCAGGGACAAAAAGTGGATTTAGGAGTGCCAGTATTTGAGCTAACAATGAATGATAAAACTATCAGCCAACAAGGTACTGGCAAGATTTCTATTCTTTCTCCGGCTGACTTAGAAATAGCCGAAGTAACAGCAGATCCTGGTGTCGCCAGAACCGGGGCGAGTACAGATTTTTCTCGGATGACACCGCTGCCGAAGGGAACACGAGCAACAATTATCGGGCGCGAGGGAGAATGGATTCGCCTCGATTACGGTGCTTGGATTAAAGCATCAGAAGTGCGAATCATCAAGGATTCAGTGCCTCCGCGATCGATTATTCGCAGTGCCAGTTCGCGTCAAGTTTCCGGCTGGACAGAGGTGTTATTCCCCTTAGAAATACCCGTTCCAGTCACCGTGCAAGAAGGAGAACGCACCTTCACTTTAACGCTGTACAATACCACCGCTCAAACTGACATTATTCGCGTCTCTGATGATCCGGTAATTTCACGTTTGGAATGGCAACAAATATCGCCGCTGCAAGTACAATACACTTTTAATCTCAAATCTGCCCAGCAGTGGGGCTATAAGCTGAGATACGATGGCACAACTTTAGTATTGTCTTTAAAACACCCGCCGGCGAATACAAGCATGATGCCGAATTCGCAAGCAAAACCCTTATCGGGAATTAAGATTCTCATCGATCCGGGACACGGCGGCCCGGAGGATGGTGGTGCAGTGAGTCCAGTAGGAATTAGGGAAAAAACAGTAGCTTTAACGGTGTCGAAATTGGTGCAACAGGAATTGGTAAACCGGGGCGCAAATGTGGTAATGACGCGGGTGGAAGATGTCGATTTGGATTTGCCGCCGAGGGTGGAAATGATTCAAAAAGAAGAACCGGCGATCGCAATTTCAATTCACTACAATGCTTTGCCAGATAACGGCGATGCCATTAAGACTAAAGGCGTCGGCGCTTTCTGGTTTCACCCGCAAGCGCACAGTTTGGCAATCTTTTTGCACAATTATTTAGTTGCCAAGTTGAACCGTCCGAGCTATGGTGTATTCTGGAATAACTTAGCCATGACTCGTCCTGCCGTTACTCCATCTGTTTTAATGGAATTGGGATTTCTGATCAATCCCGAAGAGTTTGAATGGATTGTGAATCCGACAGAACAGCAGAAGTTAGCCGAGGCGATCGCCCAAGGCATCACCGAATGGTTTGCCTCTGTCAAATAACAGTTAGTAATAAGGACTAAAGTCCTTCCAACACAAGGAAATTAAATAAATGCTAAGTTTTACTCAATCAAAAGCCTTTTTTATTGCAGCCGTCGTTGCAAGTTTTAGCTTCTCACTTTACAGTTTTCCTGTTTTCGGCAAGCAGCAAAGTCTTGCTCCCGCAAAAGCAGAAGCTTTAAAAAAGCAAACTCAATGCTCGTTTATTACAGGTGAAGGCGGCGCTGTTAACATTCGCAAAGGCCCAGGCAATAACTACCCGGTTGTAGCTAAACTCAAAAGAGGAGACGGAGTTCGGGCTGTCAGCAGACAAGGTGATTGGGTGAAAATTGCAGCCAGATTTTCGGGGAATCCTCCTAATGAAACTTTGACAATCCTTGACGGTTGGGTGAACAATCAATTTATTAATGGCTGTTCCGAAGACCAATTTGACCGGTGGCGGCAATAAACAATTTGGTTTGTAGTAATGACTTCATTCCTGAGTTTTGATGATGACTAAAGTCCTCACTACAAACCACACCGGAAGATTTTTAAAAGTAGTACAAAAAAGACGATCGCCCTGATTCATTCTTGCATTCTCAACCAGCTAAACACCTGTTCGGCGGTGATACTCAGGGGAATCATTTCGGGGACCGGAACGACATTGCTACCTTCGCAGAATTGTGGTTGTTGGTTGGGCAAAAATGCTAAAATAGATCGTCTGGATCGACTAGCCATCCCAACTGACAATTATGTTGCAGAGAGTAAATATTTTTTTTAGTAACGCGATTTTAGCTTTGTTGTGGCGACAGAATTGCGATCGCCCAATAGGGTGCAATTAGCACATCATCCAACGGTTCACCCTTCTGATCAAATTGAATTTGTGTCCACAATAGTACCGCAACATCTGGAACAATCGATCGCCCGCCAAAGGTGCACCGCAACTCAGGAAAAGCATAGGCTATCTTGAGAGTTTCAGTCACACGATTAATTGCATTGCAGGCTCTCGATCGCAATAGGCTATGCTTTGTGTTCGGCATAGGTTTTTGGATAATCTCGCCCTGAATGTATTCGCTGGCAGGTTTGGTTTCTGGCAGTTTCAGAAATTCTTCGAGGGTAAAGCGCTCAATTGCGATCATCATAAATAAATTGCTCAAGGCTACCTATCTTCAGTGTAAGCAAAAAAAATAGTTATCTTGCATAAAACTGGTGTAATATCGCCTAATTTTGCGGAACAATCTGCTGTTTAAACTCAAACAAATTAGGATTTGTAGGGTCATAAAAAGCCCGCAACCAATGCACGTTAGGAGAACCAAAAGTTTCAACTCTAGTAAAATTTTTCATTCTCGGTAGTTGAGTTTCATCGGTAAAATAGGGTAAAGGTTTATCGATGCGGAAATAGTGAGTATCGCCGTGGACGAATACAACTTGCCCTGGAAAATTGCCTGTTTCTGTTTCCAGAGTTGCGATAAAATCGTTGTAGCCACTTCTTCTTTTGTCCGTCGGATCGAGTTCAAATCCCGGATTTGCCTGTGCAACTAACACAATTCCTTTGCTGTTGCTGCGTTTGGCTAAAGCAAAACATTCTTTGATCCAGGCTAAGTTAGCTGAATTGCGATCGGCATATTCTGCATCTGCTTCGGGAGTGCGGCCAAAATTGTTGTTGCTTCCCGGCATATTAATCGCCAAAAACACAACTCCATGATAAATCCAGCGAACATTTTCGCGGAATTTAGCAAATTTCGGGTTTTCGCTTTGACGGGTGAGAGTTAAGGTGCGCTTTCCCAAACTTTGATTACCGTTGCTAAATATTTCCCGCAGTTTAGCGAGTCTTTCGACTGGATCATAAGTGCCGTTTTTGGATCGGTGGCAATCCGTCCATTCATTATCGCCATAGGCGAGAATAAACGGCATATCAAAATTATTAAATAACTGCTTGCGGCTGACAAAAGTTGCATCATCGCAGACACTAGAACCGTTTTTAATGTCGCCGTCGTGGACTACAAACGCTGCGGGCGATCGATTGATATCTGCAATCAAACTAGGAAATTGTGCTTCCTGTTCGGCACTGTAGGGCAAATCGCCAATCAAGGCAAATTCAAAAGGTCGATTTCCCGAAGTTTGAGCGTAAGTTAAAACCCCAAAACCCATAATTGCTACAAAAACAATCAAGGCAAGAATTAGATAATTTTTTTTCATCTTTTGAGCCGTAACTAAATTAGTTATGATATCATATAAGCCGAAAAATTACTCTCAAAAATCATGAATTTTCGTCGGTTGATCTCAGTAATTGCCATGCTTTCGATCGCAGGCTGCAATATTCAAACGCCACAAACCAACACACCGCCTACAGAAAGTCGATCGCCAATAGCAACACCTGTTCCCGCCAAACCCCAGTCTGAAATCAAAGAAGCAAAACTAATTGCTGTCGGCGACATCATGATGCACAGTACCCAAACGCGATCGGGCTACGACGCAAAAAAGCAAACATACAATTTTGACAATTTCTTCGCACCAGTTAAAAGTATCCTATCAACAGGCGATTGGGTCATCGGAAATCTCGAAACACCTTTAGCGGGCAAAGATGCAGGCGGATATACGGGCTATCCGCTATTTAACGCACCGGCTCAATTAGCAGATGCTGCTAAAAAAGCCGGATTTAATATCTTGACAACCGCGAATAATCATGCTTTAGACCGTGGAGAAAAAGGGGTAATTAGGACGATCGCAAATTTGGGCGATCGCAAAATTGCCTCAACAGGAACAGCCACATCTACCGCCGAGGCTTCACGTACTTTAATCATCACCAAAAACAATATTTCACTAGCCATGCTAGCCTACAGCTACGGTACAAACGGCATCCCCATACCCAAAGGCAAAGATTACTTAGTTTCCCTAATCGACGAAAAAAAAATAGTCAAAGACATAGCCAAAGCCCGCAAACAAGGAGCAGATATAATCGCAATTTCCCTGCATTTTGGCGACGAATATCAGCGACAGCCAAACCCCCAACAAAAACAATTAGTGGAAAACCTATTAAAAGCCGGTGCAGACATCATTCTCGGTAGCCATCCCCACGTCGTCCAACCTTACAAAATTTTTAAATTCCCCGGAAAAAATGGCAAAACCCGCAAAGCTGTAGCAATTTATTCAATGGGAAACTTCATTTCCGGTCAGAATAAAAAATATACAGACTTAGGCGTAATTTTGCAAGTAAATATTCGCAAAACATTTCCCGAAAAAACCACAGAAATTACCAGCATCAAAACCATTCCGACTTGGGTACACCGCTATACTCTAAACAATAAAACGAACTATCGCGTTTTGCCATTAGAAACAACTGTCACCCAGAAAAAAGATGCACTGCTAGCAACTTCACAGTATCCAATTTTATCAAAATATTTGCAGGATATGAACAATCATCTTAATTCTTTGAAGAGTCAGAAAAAATCAAAGTAATTTGGTATTTAGAATTGCTGATTGGAATTGAAGGCATAGCCGAGAGATTTATATTCCCAGGCAGTGTCCATTGCGAAGGTAACAACTTAAGCTAGGGAAGCATTTGTCAATCAGCAATTATGCTCATAATTTACTCAAATTTTGGGTAGAAAACTTGGATTTTGGCGATCGAACAATCATGCCGAATCTTCAGCAAATAAATTTACCCAAGCTTGGATATCCTTTCCAATAAGTGCAAAATGGACAGCAGAATAGCGCGTCATATCAACTCCGCTAGCATCGGAATTGTACAATCGAACCAACAGTCAATACTCAACTATCATTCAGTTTGTTGACTGACAGTCAACAGTCAACAGTCAACAGTCAACAATAATTCCGGTGCAACCGGAATTTATATCAATTGACCCCTGGTAAGCTTTGGAAGCAATTAAGTATCCAACGGAAGAGGGTGTAGTGGAGTAGAGTGACTTTTCTTTTTGTGATTATATTCTTCCGATACGCCAAGATAATCGGATGCTTGATATCTGCCGAATATCTCAGCGAAAATGTTAGGTAATTTTCGGTAAGGAGAAACACCCATATCTTTAAGCATGATGTCAATATATTGTTGAAAGCGAGTGTTAATTGCACAGGATCGCGAAGGTTCAAATTGAATATTTGCGCGTTTCCACTGGCGGATATATTCAATACTTTTTTCCATATTTTCGCTGGAAGGTAACTCAAGTTCACCACGCAAGTAAGCACACAGCCATTGTGTGGCAATTTCGACTGCTGGTACGTGCATATATCCATGATTGAACCCGGCAAAGGCAATGCCAGGAATGCGAGGATGAAGCAAGTGGCGATATAACTGCACGCCATCGGGTTCGATTTCCAACATTTTTCGATATTGATCAGGCAAAAAGGGAAAAATTGGCGCTTGCGAACCCAAAGATAGAATGACTAAATCGCATGGAATCTCGCAACCATTTTTCAACTTTACTGCTTCTCGCGAAAAACCAGATAATTCTGCACGGTGGGGCGAGATTTTTCCTTCTGCAATAAAGGGATAGTAATTTTCAGGCGCAACCGCTGTGGCTGAACGTAAATCAGGCAATAGTTTGTGATCTGGTTGTACAGCTTGGATGCGGCGCTGGGCCTCTTGACCTTTTCCAGAAACATTTCGCTGAACTTGAAAGCGGAAGATGGATGCAATCAAATCCCAAAAACCTGAAACAATGAAACCAAGGCGATTGTGCAGGAAACGTTCAATGGCGGTTGGATGTGCCCAACTTGTCATCATCACTGTTCCAAAACGGCTGAATAATGCGTGGGTAAAATGTACGCCCAAAATCCATTCTGGGATAAGCCAGCGCGGTGTACGAAATACATGATTTACTTGTGCGCCTTGTTTAGCCGCGAAAGTCGCCATGTCCAAAGCACTTTTTCCGAAGCCAAGGATTACAACTCGTTGATTGTCGAATATATCAAGGGTGTGGACATCCCGTTCAGTGATGATTTTGCCGCCGAAATTTTCTATACCTGGAAATTCAGGTTGATACTTTCCTTCTGTATATTGCCCAACTGAGATAACGACGTATCCAAATAATTCTTCGTGAACGCCATCCTGGTTTTTATATTTTAATAGCCAACCATCTTCTGTTTCTTTGAGTTCGATAACTTCGTGATTTAACCGCACATCAAGATTTAAATGGTTGACCGCTTGCTCCAAATAATTCAGGATTTGTTCTCCAGTGGGATGTAAATCAGGGGTGAATGGCCAGGGAAAATCAGATAAATGATACTGTTCCTTGATATTTTGCAGGTGTACGTTTGGGTATGCAAGTGCCCATACTCCGCCAACCTGTTGGGATTTCTCGAAAACAACTGCTTGGAAACCATTTTTCTTGAGAATATGGGCTGTCGTAATGCCTGATATTCCCGCGCCAATAATGGCAATTGGCATACCGTTTTTGTATTGCATATATTTGAGTCTCCTTATTTGGTATGGGTATTAGAATAATTTTACTGAGGCAGTGGCCAGCAACCGGAAAGCCTTGCACTTAGAAGAGTTTAAATCGATCGCTCTTAAAAAGACAGAAGCGTTGTCACCCCGTCAGATCCGCGACCTTAACCCCAACTGCTGATAGTAGCCTAGCTGATTAGACACTAAGGAATGAGAATTAAATAACTTCCACAAGTTGGTGGGATGAGCGTCCCGCCCGTCCAAAAAGGACGGGCGGGACGCCCATCCCACAATAACAATTAAAATTGTAAGTTATTTAATTCGCGATCCTAAGAGGGAGAGCAATTCTTGCAGTCTGGCTGCTACAACCTCAGTTTCTGAATCTGGCACATTCCGATCGCCAAAAGGATGTAATTAATAACTAATAACTCATAACTGCTCAACTAGCCAAGAAATCGCCCCTTCAACATCAGCAACCTGCTCAACATCGGGAATCTGCGGCCGCTGCACCATCACAACCAGAATTTCCAGTTCCCTAGCCACAGAAATTTTAGGATAAGTAGCACCGCCGCCGCTGTTTTTGCTAACAATTGTATCAAAAAACCCCCTTGCTAATAACAATTTACCGTTAGGTACAGGAGTATTTAATGCAGGAGGATCGATCGCCCGCATCAAAAACAAAATAGTCACTGATGTAGGGTGCGTCAGGGAAAACGATATTACCCGAAATCAGGGCACGGCAGTGCCGTTTCCCTACAAATCGGGCGATCGTTACATCCGATCCGGTTGATTTTACCCGTTACCCGAAATTAGGACACCGCAGTGCCGTTTCCCTACCATTAACCGGGCAATCGTTATATCCGATCGCGCGATCGCCCAGAACTCCGCAAGATTCTGATGGAGTTATTCTGTATAATTCTCACAGTGATGACAAACTATTCTTGACGCTCAATTTGAGTACAAGTTTCCACCTTAACTCCAGGCAAGTCTAATCGATACTAAATGAAAATTCATCACTCTAACTGTATTGATTGCTATATTTTACGCCATAAACTCAGGAGAGCCTTTCCTTCTGCCTCCTGCCTTCTGCCTCCTGCCTCAAAACTCTAATTTCTAGCTTGGCTGCAAAAGTGAGATTATCCCTACATACCTTCGGGCTCTGATGCGATCGGGCGATCGACAAAATTGCTGTAGGGAAACGCCACTGCCATGTTTTTACCCGCAGCTTTTTTTAATTCGCATAAATTTTCAGTAAATACCGATCTACACAGTCACCCAACCCAAAAGTTAAAATATACCCAATAAAAAATAGCTCCTCCTAGCTGTTTTTTTGGCCAGCTAAATATCAGGGAGTGCATCTACGTGTCAATAAATAAAACGCTCAAAGGCAGAGCCACTAAACCTGCCGCAGGTTTTACAATGATTGAGACATTGATAATTATTTTAATCATAGGGATATTTTGTGCGATCGTCACCCCGTCTTGGCTGATGTTCATCAACAACCACCGTTTAAAGGTATCGCTCGATCGAGCTTATTGGGCAATGGAACTTGCCCACAGCAACGCCAAACGATCCAAAATTTCATGGCAAGCCAGCTTCAAAGAAGTAGGAAACAATGTACAAATAGCTATTCATCCAGCCGACATTCCCCCAGCCCAAGTACCAGCCAGTCAATGGAAAGAGTTAGAACCGCAAATTCAAATAGATACAGATGAAACAACAGTGCTCAAAGTCAATGAAAGTAACGAGGAAAAAGAAAAAGGAACAATCAGGCGAGTCATGTTCAACCACCGAGGCTGCCCGGTATCTCGAAGCTACCACGACTGCACGCTAACGAGTATAAGAGCCAAAGGAACCCTAACGCTATATCATCCCAACTTAAGAAACAGCCAACGCTGCATCATCATCTCCACTCTTTTAGGACATAAACGCACCTCCAAAAGACAATCAAAACCCAACGAAAACAAAAGATATTGTTACTGAGTCACTGATTTAGGGTGCGTCAGGCAAAACGATATTACCCGAAATCAGCGCCGTGCCGTTTCCCTACAAATTGGGCGATCGTTACATCTGAGCGCCCGCTCGCCTGGAACCAGGCAAGCTACGATCATTTTGGGGTAGGAAAACGGCATTGCCGCGTCCTCAATAGCCCTGTTGTCAATGCTGATATGCGATCGGGCTACGAATCATTTTGGAGTAGGGAAACGGCCTTGCCCTGTCCTCAATAGCCCTGTTGTCGATCGTTATATTCAATGTCAATTCCTGACGCAACATCTCAGATATAATCAACTACTTCTTACTCGGCGCAATCTTCTCAATAGAAATCAGCGCCTCCATCACCGACTCCACAATCGGCGCCGCCACCGTACCCCCCGAACCATCCTTCGGCTCATCAATCACCGCCAAAACCACATACCGAGGAGCCTCCACAGGCATGATCCCCACAAAGCTAGTAATAATCGCCTTGTCAGAATAACCCCCACCAGCCTTAGCTTTTTGAGCCGTGCCCGTTTTTCCAGCAATCCGATACCCAGGAATTTGTGCAGCTTTCCCCGTACCACCATCAACCACAGTTTCCATCATTTCTAACACCTGTTTAGTAGTTTCCGGCGAAAAAACCTGCTTGGGAACCGGCCTCGGAAGCTTCCAATAAGCTTCACCGTCCCTATCAAAAAGTCCCCGCACAACGTGAGGAGTCACCAACTTGCCACCGTTAGCCAAAGCTCCATTAAGCTGCACCAACTGCATCGGAGTAATTGAAAAACCTTGCCCAAAAGCCGTAGTAGCAACTTCCACCGGAGAGTTAATAAATTGCTCTCGATTTTTAAGCTGACTGGTTACTTCAAAAGGCAAATCTGTTCCCGCAGTTTGTCCGAGTCCGAGTTTTTCTAAAGCTTGATAGTAAAGAGAAGCTTTCATACTTCTCATTACGTGCACCATCCCCACATTACTAGAATGTTTCAAAATCTCAGTAACAGTCGAAGGGCCGCGCGCCCCTGCGACTTTGTAATCGGAATTTTGGATAGTCCAGCCATCCATGTAAATCCGACCTTCGTCCTTAAACACAGTATTAGGTTTCACCGCACCCGCTTCCAGGGCGATCGCCACATTAATCGCTTTAAAAGTCGAACCAGGCTCATAAACATCAGTTACAGCCCAATTTTTATAGCGCGACAAATCGAAATTAAAATATTGATTCGGGTCATAAGAAGGTTCCGCTACAACTGACAGCAATTCCCCGTTACGGGCATCCATTACAATCACCGTGCCCCGCTTCGCATCGTGTTGCTTCATTTTTTCCTTAAGCGCAGTTCGGGCAGCCCGCTGCAAGCGAGTGTCGATCGTCAATTGCAATTTCAAGTCATCAAGCTGCACAAATCCCGCCGTCAGCCGATCGGGAACCCAATTCCCATTGCTCGACCTGCTAAACTGAATCGACGGCATCGATCGTTCCAACAAATTCTGCTGGCTGTATTCCACCCCAGCTTGTCCCTTCCGTTCCCCGTCCACATAACCGAGGATATCCGCCGCCAACTCCTGCTGCGGGTAAAAACGCTGCTGCTGTCGCAGCAACTCCAAGCCATCCACCAGACTCTCTTTAATTTGCATCCCAGCGACGCGATCGGCAACCTCTTGAGGTAGAGACTCCGCAATTGTAATACCGCTTTCAGCAAGATTAAACCTGCGTATCAGTTCAGTTTCCGACGTAGTGCCCGGAGTCAGTTCGATCGCCAGCATCGGAGCCAACTTAGCAGCAATTTCCGCCTTCGAGTGGTTAAATAACTTCGGGTGAGCGTAGAGCGTGTAAACCTGTCTGTCGATCGCCAAAACATTTCCTGCGCGGTCAATTATCGGGCGTCTCGGTACAAACGGCTTCGTTTTGAGAGTTTGCTGCTGCTCGGCCTGTTTACGTAGCGCCGGAGCTCGTGTCACCTGCAAATAAAACAAATTCACAGCCAGCCCCAGCCCCCCCAGCATCAACACCGCCCACACGGCCCACAAACGGAACTTGCTGCGCTTTAAACGCTCCACCGGTCGTCCCCAAGATGAAGCCGTCTGTTGTGGCGAGCGGCCGAAACTGCCGGAAGATCTAGGTTTGGCTGGCTTTTCCCACCCAGTACGCGCGGCGAAGCTATCTCGTAGGGAATCGCCCGCCTGTTTTGTGCGTTTGAAATTCGGCGATCTGTAGCGGTCAAAACGGGGGTCGTAGCTCATGGCATTAAAAATTCAATAGCAAGTTAGAGCGTTTTAGAATTTAGAATTTATAACTTAAATCTTAAAATAGAAAATTCACCACTTGGGAATGAGCAGTCCCTATCAGGGTTTGGATCACATCTACAGTTGCATTCTGTTTTTTGAAGAAGTGGTCTTAATTATTTTTAATCTGTAACTTGCGGTGGGAAGCAGAAAATTGATCGCGACTTGCAAAAAAGTCTAAAAGGAAATTAGAGCCTCCAATTCTCAGGCCCTCGGACACTCAGGCCCTCGGGCGCTCTCCGCTTTGACACAGGTTTAATAGCCCAGCGGTGTTTCCACACCGGCTCCCTTCTTGAAAGCGGGCTCAGAATTTGGTGCCGCAACGGGCGATCGAGTTTCAGGGGCCGGCTGCAAGAAAATCGTGTCCCCAGGATTCTGCGGAGCCAAACCGGTTTCGGGATTTTGGGCTTCTTTAGCAAGTTGGTGTTTCAAAACTTCGCTAGCAGCACTCAACTGCTGTTCTTGGAGGCGCAGAGTTTCCAGTGTTTGATAATCCTGACTCCAGCGCTGCTCGCCGTAAACTGTCAAGCCGTAAAGACTCAGAGCGCCGCCCAAAAGCATAACTGCTGCCACTGAGGAGGCGCGCTGTGCTTGCAGGAGCGATCGCAACCACACTGGCTGCTGCTGGCGAGCTGGCATGACTTTCAGCACCGATGCGGACTGCCGAACCTGAGCCTGTTCGTCGTTTGCTGGCGAGTAGTTGGGCAATACCGGCCCTGTCTTCGCCCGCCTAGCTCGGGCAATAGAAGTAACTTTGCTTTTGGCTGGGCCAGCAGCGGGCTTGCGGCCCGATCGGGAGCGGGGAGAATCGGGGGATCTGATAGCAGCGGTCATAGAGTTCACCAATACGTAAAGTGGGGTAGCTTCAGCTTGATTGAGGTTAAAAGTTTTTGGTCTCCGAGATCGCCAGTGGTGGCTATCTGCGTTCGATCGGTTATCCTTACCAAGGATACCTCACAAGCCAACCAACCCATCCTACCACTGGTCTCTTTGACTTCAGGATTTGCCAAAAAAAAGAAATCTTTGCTGGTTAGGGATAATCTATGTGAAATTTATTAATAAATGCAGTATTGTAATCAACGAGCGAATCGTTGAGCTATTCGTGCCAGCATTGTTTCTCAAGTACACTATTCCCTTCCTTGCGATGGGTTTTCAATGTTAAGGAGTTTTTATGAACAAGGGATTAATTCGTTTGACTTTGGTAGTGGGCTTGGCAGCAGCCCTCGGCGCCTGCGGAGGTGAGACCACCAGCCCCACCAGCCCTTCTCCGGGCGGCCCTGGCACTACTACTACTACTCCTCCTGCTGCTTCTTCTCCATCTCCAAAGGCCACTCCCACTACTAGCCCTGCCCCTACTCCTAAAAAGCCCTAACAAGGGCTCTGTCCGAGTCGGTGCCCAACGAGCCTAGCCTCGGGGTGAAAAATGGTTCGCTCCTCGCATTTTTTCATCTCATAGGTCTAGGTCTCAAGTTGGGTGTTAGTGATTCTCTGCTGCTTTTACTAAAGTTCAGTACGTCCCGTTACCGCAGCAAAGTCCCCTGATTCGCTGCGTTACAAGAGCATTCCCTTTCAACTAGAAAATTTGACTCCCGGCCTGCACGTTTTGAAACTCAAGCCTTTATAACATTGGTGAAGCTAACTTTACCCCAGTAATGGGTGTTTACTTGAGGACAACCATATCCTCGCTGGAGGGGCAACTATACCCCTCTACCCCGCAAGGGGATTCAAGGCGATTGAAATCGCCTGGTCGTTTCCCTCTCAGGACTAAAGTCTCGCTCGCTTCCCACTTACCGAGCTTTTCTGTGAAATTCTACCGATCGGGCGATGTCCCTGCCTGAAAATTCCAGGTAAACTATTAACTTCTGCCCAACACTTACAGGGTTGACCCTCTTGCGGTGGCAAATCGACAACAGGTTGAAAAAAATCTCATATCACATATTAAATAAAAAGTCAAGGGTATTTAGGAAAAAATATAAATTTTTTAATTTGTTTTAATATTTCTATACTTAGATGTTAGCAGTAAACCCCCAGCTCGGCCGCCGGCAAGGCAACAGCCTGCTGTGTGTGCAAGGCCGCGCGCTGGAGCTGCAGCAGGCAAGATCATGCTAATCAGTGGTAGGATTAGCGATCAAAAATGTATCGAAATGTAAAGTGCAGCGCCGCTCTAGGTTTTGAAAGCCATTTAGTTAAAAGATTGAGGTAAGTAGTTTTATGCCCGCGACCGTCCCCTTTGAACAGATTGACCGTATTGTTTGGAATCAGCACCACGATCCATTTGAAGTGCTAGGCCCTCACGCGATCGAAGAAAATGGCAAAAAAGTCTGGGTCGTCCGAGCTTATCTGCCGAATGCGGATGCGGTATCCGTAGTTTTGCCGGAGGCCCGGGCCGAATACCCGATGAAATCAGAGCATCACCCTCACTTTTTTGAATGTACGATCGACACCCCAGAACTAGCAAACTATCAATTGCGGGTCAAAGAAGGGGAACACGAGCGCTTCATCTACGATCCCTACGCCTTTCGATCGCCCAAACTTACAGAATTCGACCAGCACCTATTCTCAGAAGGCAACCACCACCGCATTTATGAAAAACTCGGGGCGCACCTCACCGAAGTAGGCGGCATCACAGGAGTATATTTTGCCGTTTGGGCTCCGAATGCTCGCAATGTCTCTGTTTTAGGAGATTTCAACTATTGGGACGGCCGCAAACATCAAATGCGGAAATCGCAAAACGGCATCTGGGAATTATTTATTCCGGGACTATCCGTGGGAACTTCCTACAAATACGAAGTGAAAAACCAAGACGGACATCCCTACGAAAAGTCCGATCCTTACGGTTTCCAGCAAGAAGTGCGGCCTAAAACAGCATCAATTGTCACCGACTTAGACACCTACACTTGGCACGACACCGCTTGGATCGAAAAGCGGCGGCACACAGACCAACTGACGCAGCCGGTTTCGGTTTACGAATGCCACATCGGTTCTTGGCTGCACGCAGCTACTGACGAACCCGCCGTGCTACCAAATGGGGAAATAGAACCCGCTGTGCAGGTTTCGGAACTGAATCCCGGGGCGCGCTTTCTGACTTACCGGGAATTAGCCGATCGGCTGATACCCTACGTCAAAGATTTGGGATTCACCCACATCGAAATGCTGCCCATCGCCGAACATCCCTTCGACGGTTCCTGGGGCTATCAAGTCACCGGCTATTTTGCCCCAACTTCCCGCTACGGCACACCCGAAGATTTCATGTATTTTGTTGACCAGTGCCACGCCAACGGCATTGGCGTACTCGTGGACTGGGTACCGGGACATTTCCCCAAAGACGGCCACGGTTTGGCTTTCTTTGACGGAACTCACTTGTACGAACACGCCGATCCCCGCAAGGGCGAGCACAAAGAGTGGGGAACCCTAGTATTTAACTACGGGCGCAACGAAGTGCGGAATTTCCTAGTATCAAACGCTCTGTTCTGGTTTGACAAGTACCACATCGACGGGATTCGCGTAGATGCCGTAGCCTCGATGCTTTATTTGGATTACTGCCGCGAACCCGGAGAATGGCTGACCAACCAGTACGGGGGTCGGGAAAATATCGAGGCGGCAGATTTTCTGCGACAGGCGAATCACGTCATTTTTAGCTATTTCCCAGGTGCGTTGTCGATCGCCGAAGAATCTACCTCTTGGCCGATGGTATCTTGGCCGACCTATGTAGGGGGTTTAGGCTTCAACCTGAAGTGGAACATGGGTTGGATGCACGATATGCTCGACTATTACCACATGGACCCGTGGTTCCGCCAGTTCCACCAGAACAACATAACTTTCAGTATGTGGTACAACCACAGCGAGAATTTCATGCTGGCTTTGTCCCACGATGAGGTAGTTCACGGCAAAGCTCACATCATCGGGAAAATGCCAGGGGACGAATGGCAAAAGTTTGCAAACGTGCGGTGTTTGTTTACTTTTATGTTTACTCATCCCGGAAAGAAAACGATCTTTATGGGGATGGAGTTTGGTCAGTGGCACGAGTGGAACGTTTGGGGAGATTTGCAGTGGCAGTTGCTGGAATTCGAGCCGCACCAAAAGTTGAAGCTGTTTTTTAAAGATTTGAACAATTTATACCGCAGCGAAACGGCACTTTACAGTCAAGATTTTGCTGAGGATGGGTTTGATTGGATTGATTGCAGCGACAACCGACACAGTGTCGTGGCATTTGTGCGCCGAGAGAAGGATGGCGACGAGTTTGTGGTGACGGTGTGCAATTTTACGCCCCAGCCACACTCTCACTATCGTGTAGGAGTGCCGGAACCAGGTTTCTATACGGAGTTGTTTAACAGCGACGCGCGGGAATACGGCGGCAGCAATATGGGGAATTTGGGGGGCAAGTGGACTGAGGAGTGGTGGTTCCACAACAGTGCTTATTCGATCGACTTGTGTTTGCCACCTTTGGGGGTGTTGATTTTAAAGCTCGATCGGGCAAAAACAACAGCCAAATCTCAACAGTTTTAAGTTGTGATCTCATTTCCGGTTACACCGGAATGATGTTGACGGTTGACGGTTGACGGTTGACAGTGAACCGTCAACCGTCAACTCGAATTTACTATTCCGATGCTAACGGATTTGATATGAGTCGTGAGAGTTTTGAGTTAAGGAATGAGAATTAAATAACTTACAATTTGATAGTTCTTGTGGGATGGGCGTCCCGCCCATCCCACTTTCAAGAGTGTAAATTATTTAATTTGCGATCCTAAGAAGAATCAAAACTTGATTAAACCTAAAAATTTTAGGGTATTCAGAAACCCGGTTTCTCCAAGAAATCGGTTTTTTTTTGTTTTGTTGTTGTGGTGAATATCTGGGCGGGGTGACAAACCCGTCAAAAGACCTACTGAGGGCGGAACGTGGCATAATAGCGGGATGATTTTGATGTTTTTTGTGGGTGGGCCCATGAGCCCGAAGGCGTGTATTTTCACAGCAGGCGGGACGCTTAACCCCTACTCCCCACAAGAATCATCCTCCATTTGTGCCAAGCCCAATTAATGATAATTAGGCGCAATAAACTACCATTTTTTCAGATGTGTATCAGGGCTATGTTCTTGATTATATCTATGTTTTGACGGGGTTGTCATCCAGTGAAGTGCGTAAATCATGTTCTTTTTTAACTTGTATTAATTACCAATGCCAATTTTTAATGCCCAATTTTTAATTCCGAGTATCGGAAGCGCCAAGATTATAAGAAACTTTAGACGGTTCAACATTTACTACTTCCGAAATAGACGGTTCCTCCACGGCGTCTAAAGTTGGCAGTGGCATATGCTTCATTTCCCAAACTTTCAGCAAAATTAGATATTCATAAAAAGCTTGCAGCGTGCACCAAGCCAATCCCGCTTGGCCGTCAAGAAATCCGCCCAGTAAAATATACATATAGAAAAAGCGCACCACAGGCCGCAAAGGCAAGCGCAAAGAAAAATCTTTCAAAGCGCGACGCCTTTCCACCTCCGACGCGCCAAACAATAAATCCCACCAATTTACTTGACCTGCTTCTAATTGACGGAGAGTTTCAGCCGCCTCGTCAGTGGAGTAGCGGTTGTGCTTTTCAATCCAGCGGGAAAGACCTTTGCTGCAAGTATAGTGAGGGTAAGTTTCCTTCAAAAAGTGAGTAGGCCCGTTGCAGACTTCCCGTTCAGTGTGACCGTAGTCAGAAAACCACACTCGGTCTTTGCGAAAGAGACGCATTTGATAACGGGGATATTGAGTGCTGCGGCGAATCCAGCGCTCCATAAATATTACTTTTTCAGCTACGTAATAGCCGATATATTCTTGACTTTCGATCGCCTTTAAGCATTCAGCAAACAGTGCAGGCGTCATCCGCTCGTCAGCTTCGAGGATGTAAACCCATTCGTACTTGCACGGGACTTCTTGGAGCATCCAAGTCCGCTGGCGTCCGTGAGTTTCAAAGCGGTGCTGCACTGTTTGCACGGCATAGTTCTGAACAATCTCAAGGGTGCGATCGGTGCTGAAAGAATCAACTACAATGATATCGTCACAAAGCAGTGCCGATTCAATGCAAGCGGCGATATCAATCTCTTCGTTGTAAGTCAGAATATAAATTGAGAACATTCCCAGCTTTCAGTAAGGGCAAACTATTGGGTAAACAAACTATTTCTCAGGGATGTCTCGACCGGCGCGATCCCTGCCAGCGCCGGTCAATTTTTGCGGCGGCCGAACCGCAGAATTCCCATACTTCTCAATCCCGTCCAACCAACAGTAATGTAGCCTATCGCTAGCAGCAAACTGGTGATTCCCGTCTGCAAACTCGAATTTCTCGATCGAGTTCTTAACTCTTTCTCTTTTTGTTGCTTGCGGGTGCGAATCTCGTTGCGAGCTTGAGTAGGAAGTTCTTGAGCTTGCTGTTCCAGGAACTTGTCAAGGGCTTTAGGGTCATTTTTCGACTCCTGAAGCACAGCTTTCAATTCCTTGGGAACCTCTGGACTCTTGAGTGCTTGTTGCAGCTTCCCCTCGTCTTCCAGCAGCGCCCCTATCTGGGTGCGACGCTGGCTTTTGAGCTGTTCTACCTGAGTTTTAAATTGAGGGCTTTTAAGTTGTGCCTCAAGTTGACCTTCCGCTTGTCCCGCTTCTTGATCGACTTGAGCCAGAGCATCCTTGAGTTCCAAACGAGTATTGTTGAGGTGAACGGGAACCAGAGATAGGTAAACTAAACCTAACAAGCTGGAAATCAACAGTGCCCAGAATCGCAAGTCCAGCCAAACCTTGCGTCGCTCAATAGAGACTCCACTGCTACTGTCAACCCAAAAGCCAGTCATCAGGAGGGCGATACCGATCAAAGGAATAATGCCCTTGTCAACTATCTGAGTTGTTGCAGTCAACTGCCAGCCTCGATTGAGAAGGTCTGAAGTTTCTCCCGGCAGCGACAGAACAATGCAGTCAAGCAAAGCAGAGAGAATCAAGATAATCCCGACTACTTTGAGAGTTCGAGCAGCTACTGAAGAAAATTGACGGCTATTACTTGCTTTCATAATTCGTGTTAGATAATTCTACACCGTTAGATTTAAGGGGGTAGTTGAGTGGATTTTGTTGAACGAGTTAAGCTATTTTCCACCAAAATAGCTGTTTCGGGTACCGAACTCGACTTTCCTCTGGGTTTTCACAGGCTGCGGTTGCGAGCCAAAAGGTCGAGTTTCTGCACAGCTATATAGAGTTGGACACAGGAGGCTGTGCGCTTCTGGGTTGGCTGTAAAGCTTGGTCAAGATAGCGCCTAGAAACTGCAGCAAGCAACTGCTGGCTTCTTCTATAGTCTGACGAATCCAGCGTAAAGATGAGCTCTGCACGCTTAGGTTCCAGCTTTTAACTAGCTTTCGCTCGCGCGGCGGTGTCAGAAATAATAGACACAGGAGCGCGTTTCGTTGGGTTTCACCCCCTAGGGCTCTCACTACCCGATCGCCTGCCCGAGGCGGTGGAACTAAATCCCTTGTCTTATAGTAATTGATATAAGAGAGGGCGGGAATAAATAATTGTTTACCAACCTTTTTAACCTCCGGTTACCAACAGCAGGATACTGCTGTCACCCATAGAGGAGTAGCTGTTTTTGACGGAGGGATTATGTTTTCCATGTCTGCTTCCCCGTCGGTAATTTTTACTTATCCATTCTGGCTTAAAAGTTAGCATTTACTAATTAATATTTGCTCACAAACAACTATTAATTAGTGGGAGATTGACTGATTTATTTTTTAATATCGAAAGTGCAAACCATCACATTCTTTGGTAGGATAATTTTGAGCGCTGTTTAAATTGGGTGGTAATGACTGCAATGATTTCTGATGTTTACACTTTGAGAGAACTTGAAAGATCGATCGCATCCGATCCGGACAATTGGCGTCCGATCGTGTTTACTAACGGCTGCTTCGATATCCTGCACGCGGGCCACGTTCGCTATTTGCAGGCTGCAAAAGCTTTGGGGCGATCGCTCGTGGTGGGCTTGAATAGCGACGCCAGCGTGCAAGCTATCAAACCGCAGCAGCCAGGATTGCCGCCCCGCCCGATCGTACCGGAAAATCAGCGAGCCGAAGTGCTAGCCGCCCTCAAACCAGTAGACGCCGTAGTAATTTTTTCCGAGATTACAGCAACTAAACTGATAAATATCCTGAAGCCTGATATATACGTTAAAGGAGGCGACTATCAAGTCGAAACTCTGCCGGAAGCACCGGCCGTTATCGCCGGAGGTGGCAAGATTTCCTTGATCGAAATAGAAGTTCCGAGTTCTACCAGTGCGATCGTCAAACGCATTTTACAATTAGGTACTTAACCCTTGATCGCAAACAGCAAACAGTGAGCTAAACTCAGAAGTTGCCCCATCAAAAAACACGCTTGGTACGCGCGGCGAAGCTATCCCGTAGGGAATCGCTCGTACAATTTCATCCCAATTGCTAAGCAGGAGATAATTTTAATGGAACTCACAAGCAATAACACGATCGCGGAAATCCTACAAAGACACAAAGCAGAGTTACTAGCAGACTGGCTCAAAGAACTGCAAAATACCGGGCTGCGGCGGGACGACTTGATGAGAGCCAAAGAATTGCGCTCCGAGTGTCAAGAGTTTCTGCAATTGCTCCACATTGCAGTGGGGCACGGTAACTTTAGCGACATCCAGACACCCGAATGGGAAAATATGCGGCTGCTACTAGCGGAAGTTTCGCGATCGCGCGTTCAGAGAGGCTTTACTCCCTCAGAGATAGCGAGTTTCATTTTATGCTTCAAAAAGCCATTGTTCGATCGGCTATGTCATGAACTGACAGAAAACCGCGACGCACTTGTCGAACAACTTTGGCTTTCCACCAGTTTATTAGACCAGCTTGGCCTTTGGGTGACAGAAATCTTTCTCAAAGCTCGCGAAGAAGTCATCGAACGCCAGCAGCAAGAAATGCTCGAATTGTCAACACCCGTAGTCAAACTTTGGCAAGGCATTCTCGCTTTACCCATGATCGGGACTCTCGACAGTGCCCGCACTCAAATAGTCATGGAAACTCTGTTGCAGGAAATCATGGAAACTGGCTCAGAATTTGCGATTTTAGACATTACAGGCGTGCCGACTGTGGACACTTTAGTTGCTCAACATTTATTAAAAACTGTCGCAGCCGCCCGTTTAATGGGTACTGAGTGCATCATCAGTGGCATTCGCCCGCAAATAGCTCAAACCATAGTTCACTTGGGAGTAGACTTGCAGGATATTCTCACAAAAGCTACTTTAGCGGATGCTTTTAAAGTCGCGTTGCAGCGCCAAGGTTTAACTATAAAAAATATTAAAGAGGAAACATAAAAATATTGCGCTCTGACATGATAACTCAAGTAAATGTTAGCAAGTAGGTGAATTTGTGGAACGAATACCGATCCTTCAAATGGGAGAATTTTTGCTAGTAACAATTCAAGTAGATATGCACGATCGCTTAGCAATGACCCTGCAAGATGACCTGACAAACCGCATCGTCAAAACAGGTGTTAAAGGTGTGTTAATTGAAATTTCTTCCCTCGAAATTGTTGATTCTTTTATCGGTCGCATTATCAACAATATCGCTAGTATGTCGCGAATTTTAGATGCGGAAACAGTTGTGGTCGGGATGCAGCCAGCGGTTGCTATTACGCTCGTTGAGTTGGGGCTTTCCCTGACAGGAGTTCGCACAGCTTTAAGCGTTGAAAAAGGCATGATTTTGTTAAGAAAATCCTTGGGTTTCTCTCCTGACAAGCAATCTTCAGTTGACAGTTGACAGTTGACAGTTGACAGTTGACAGTTGACAGTTGACAGTTGACAGTTGACAGTTGACCTGGGATAGCGACATCTACCTGGAAGGAAGAGGATTGGAGTAATGAATAGTCTTCTTTTAATTTCTTCCTACAAGGGTTCCGGCTTTAAACCAATTCTTTCTGGTAAGCAGTCGATTAATTGTGCCGTGACTGAGGCACAGGAAGTAAAGAAACCTAGTTTGTTTGTAGATACCTTGTTGACAAACTGAAGATTTCTTAGGACAGGGCTTACGCACTCAAGAGGGTTAAATCAAGGGTTTGAGATTGCTTCACTATGTTCTCTATTGAGAGAAAATCGTAGTAAGTGCGTAAGTTTTATTAGGAGAAACTAAGTTGACGAGCGTAAGTCCTATATTTTGGGGAGAAGTTCTATTTTGGTACAGTAGCCATGTCAAAACGTGAGACACTAGAAATCCGATCGTCATCCGATATAGTCCACGTCCGACAGCAAGTGCGAGCTTGGGCTATAGCAATGGGATTCGGTTTATTAGACCAAACGAAAATCGTTACCGCAGCTAGTGAACTCGCCCGCAATACTGTAGAGTACGGCAAAGGGGGAACTGTAACTCTCGAAACGCTCCTATTAGGCACCCGCAAAGGGCTGAGGCTGATATTTGAAGACAAGGGCCCGGGAATTCCCGACATTGAATTGGCAATGACTGACGGTTATACTTCTAATCACGGTTTGGGTTTGGGGCTGAGTGGTTCCAAGCGGTTGATGCACGAATTTGAGATTGTTTCCAAAGTGGGTAAGGGGACTAAAATTGCGATCGTCCGCTGGCGGTGAGGAAGATGGGGAGAGGGGGAGATGGGGAGATTGGGAGAGGGGGAGATTGGGAGATTGGGAGAGGGGGGAAATATTCACGCTTGACTGCTTTCTTGTAACTAATATACCTCTTGCCAAAGTCGCCAACTATCTTAAAATTATCTGCGTTGCATTTGCGTTGCATCTGCGGTTTCGCAATCAATCAAAGATTTATGCAATCAGACCAATGACTAATGCCCAATGCCCAATGCCCAATGCCCAATGCCCAATGCCCAATGCCCAATGCCCAATGCCCAATGCCCAATGCCCAATGACTTTTTAAATGCGTGCCAGCTTAAGATTAGAACTATAAAGTAATGATAGATGCCGTAGCCCTGCCCGTAACAGAAGAAAGTCAAGTCGGAGAAGCGCGCCGAATCGCAGTCGCCCTCGCGACCGAAGTCGGATTTAACGAGACCGATCGCGGTAAAGTGGCAATTGTTGCCACCGAAGCAGCAAAAAACCTGGTCAAACACGGCCGCGAAGGAGAACTTTTGCTGCGAACATTAAAAACAGCGGCAGGATATAGCATTGAAATAGTAGCGCTAGACCGGGGCCAAGGAATGGCAAATGTCGCGCTGTGTATGCGAGACGGTTTTTCTACAGCGGGAAGCCCTGGAACTGGATTGGGGGCAATTAAACGCCTCTCTACTTTTTTTGATATTCATTCTGTACCAAAACTGGGGACAGCCTTATTAGCGCGGCTGGAACCTACCCAAAATAGCCGGGAAGCCTTTCAAAACAGCAATTACTTTGAATTTGGGGTCATCCACTTGCCGAAAGTAGGAGAGCAAATTTGCGGGGATTCGTGGGCGGCAGAAAATCACCTTGACAAAAACCTGATCTTAGTTGCAGACGGGCTCGGCTACGGGGATTTGGCCCAGGAAGCGTCTGGCGAAGCAGTGCGGGTATTTGAGGAAAACGCCAAACTCGGGCCGAAAGCAATTTTAGAGAAGGCGCACGCTGCTTTAAAAAATACCAGAGGAGCGGCTGCGGCGATCGCCCAAATAGATCCTACCCAACAAACAGTTTGTTTTGCCGGAATTGGCAACATCACCGGTGTAGTGGTGACAGATAACCAAAGCCGCAGCATGGTTTCCTACAACGGCACAGTTGGACATATGATGCGAAAAGTAGCAGAATTTGTCTATCCTTGGTCGCAGCAGTCCCTACTCATCATGCACTCCGACGGTTTGGGGGCGCAGTGGAATTTAAACCGCTATCCGGGTTTAGCCTCCAGACATCCTGCTTTAATCGCAGCCGTGCTCTACCGGGACTTCAAACGCACTCGCGATGACATGACAGTTATAGTAGCCAAGATGAGAGAAGCAGCGTGAGTTACCCAATCCTGACGACGGAAGTCCGCTTTGAACAAGACATCGTACAAGTTCGCCAAAGAGCTCGCCAAATTGCTAAAGGGCTGGGATTCGATTCCCAAGTACAAACCCGCATCGCCACAGCAGTTTCCGAAATTGCCCGCAATGCTTTCAAATATGCAGGCGGTGGCAAAGTAGAATTCATTGTGGAAGGGGAATCGCCCCAATTTTTTCGGACTCGGATTTCTGACACGGGGCCGGGAATTGCTGATTTACCGGCTGTGTTAAGCCCCAATTTTCGATCGCAAACTGGTGCGGGACTTGGTTTAGCAGCAGCGAAACGGTTGATGGACGAAGTGAAAATCGACTCTGCGCCCGATCGCGGAACGGCTGTACAATTAATTAAACAGTTTTCCAAAAATATGCCTGCGCTGAGTGCGATCGAACTAAATCAATTAGTTGACAAACTAGCGCGCCAAATTCCCGAAGATCCCTATGCCGAAATTCAGCAGCAAAATCAAGAATTACTACGCACTTTAGACGAACTCCGCCAGCGTCAAGAAGAACTCGTACAATTAAATCAACAACTAGAAGATACCAATCGCGGAGTCGTGGCACTTTACGCCGAATTGAATGATAAGGCCGAATCTCTCCGGCGCGCCAGCGAACTCAAAACCAGCTTTCTCTCCAATATGAGCCATGAGTTTCGCACTCCACTAACGGCAATTATGAGCCTTTCTGAAATATTGTTAAATCGCCTCGACGGAGAACTTTCAGCCGAACAGGACAAGCAAGTAAATTACATTTACAAATCCGCCGAGTCTCTCGCAGAACTTGTCAACGACTCGTTAGATTTAGCCAAAGTGGAAGCCGGAAAACTAACTGTTCGCTTGGCTGATTTTGAAGTCGAAGATTTGTTCAGCGCGCTGCGAGGAATGATGCGCCCCCTGCTTCCCCCAAACTCGGCCGTTTCTATAATTTTTGAAGATCCTCTCGAACTTCCAATCCTCACAACCGACGAGGGGAAAATTTCTCAGATTTTGCGAAATCTGATTTCTAATGCCCTCAAATTTACCGAAGCAGGCGAAGTCCGAGTTGCGGCAGAAATAGGAGACGGGGGAACAGTTATTTTTTCAGTTGCAGATACGGGCATTGGCATTTCTCCAGCCGACCAAACGCGGATTTTTGAAGAATTTGTCCAACTCGAAAATCCCTTGCAGAAGCGCGTCAAAGGCACCGGATTGGGATTGTCTCTGTGCAAAAAATTAGCGGAATTTCTGGGGGGAAGTATTGAAATCAAAAGTTCGCCCGGAGTGGGTTCGACTTTTTTGGTCAAGTTGCCGATCGTGTATGCTGGAGATCCAGAAAACTCTTTGGAAATGTCTGCTGCTAAGAAAGAGGCAATATCGTTGGCGATCGCAAATTCTCGTAGCTTGCGGGGTTCCGGGCCATCACCAGCGCCGGATTATTCAGCAGCAAAAGTTTTGATTGTGGACGATGAAAATAGTTTTTCGGTGTTTGCTGAAAAAGTTGCTGGCAGAAATTCATTGTACTGCGATCTAGGCCGCCAACGGTACTGAAGGTTTGTGATCGGCTAGTCTTTGGACTTATTGCATAAATCTTTGATAGAGCCGGTCAACCGCAGATGTAAGGTAGATCAACGCAGATCAACGCAGATAATTTCAAGATAGATAAGATGGCGGTTGAAACCACGTCTACAAAAACGAAGTTTATTTAATTTGCAACAGCATTTAACCTTTGTGCTGTAAAATGTAGCAGTTCTCAGTTGCCGACTCTACATTAGGGACTTTGGCGGTGCTTTTGTTCGTGTTAGCGCGATCGGCTAAAATCCATAAATCTAGTTCTTAGCAGAGTCTCGATCCCCCCTAGCCCCCCTTAAGAAGGGGGGAACTGGAAGCACTTTCAAAGTCCCCCTTTTTAAGGGGGATTTAGGGGGATCGAGGCTGGGCTAAAAACGAGAGATACAGATGGTTTTAAGCGATTGTTGACACCAATGGGTACTGCGCCCTGTCCCGATCGAATATCCGATCTTGTTTATTTGTAAAAAATGACTTTCATCTCTCTTCAATATGCCCTGTTTCTGTTAGTTTTGTTCGCGGCTTACTGGTTGGTTCCGGTGCGGTGGTGGCGGCTGTTCATCATGTTGGCCGGTAGTTTAATTTTTTACGCTTCGCTGCAAATTTGGTACATTCCTCTGCTGTTAGTCGGTGCTTTGTTTAATTACTGCTTGGCGATGGCGATTGGGGAACCTCTGGATTGGCGCATTGCTAATGAATCTTGGAACCGCCGCCGTTTGTGGCTGCTGTGGATAGGAATTTGCCTGAATGTGTTGCTGCTTCTGGGCTTTAAGTATGTGCCTTTTTTATTGAGTTCGATCGGCACTTTGTTCAATTGGCCTGTTGCTCTCGACGGGGCTGACTGGGTAAAAAGTCACGTCATCGCACCCCTGGGATTGAGTTTCTTTTGCTTTGAGTGCATTGCTTATTTGATTGACGTGTACCGAGGCGCGCCTGCTGCTACTTCGCTGCTGCACTTTGCTGCTTACAAGTTGTTTTTTCCAAAACTGATTTCCGGCCCGATTACTCGGTATCACAACTTGATCTATCAACTGAAAACCCAGCAATTTCCGACGCCCGATCGCATTTCTGAGGGACTTTGGACGATCGCCTTTGGTGCAGTAAAAAAAGGTCTTTTTGCAGATAACTTGGGCATTTATGTCGATTTAAGCTTTACCAACTTGCAGCGGGCGGGTAGCGAGGATTTGTGGCTGGCGATTTTTGCTTACGGGCTGCAACTTTATCTCGATTTTAGTGGCTATGTTGACATGGCGCGCGGTACTGCTTTGCTGCTGGGTTGGTATTTGCCACCAAATTTTGATTTTCCTTATTTTAGTGCCAGCATAGCTGATTTTTGGCGACGCTGGCACATGACTTTAGGCGATTGGCTACGCAATTATTTGTATTTTCCTTTGGGGGGTTCGCGAGTCGGTTTGTGGCGCACTTGTCTGAATTTGTCGATCGTCATGTTAATTGCGGGAATTTGGCACGGGGCAGCTTGGGGATTTATTGTGTGGGGGGGTTTACATGGTTTAGCTTTGGCGGTTCACAGGCTGACTGATGTGCTGTTTAAGCGGTTGCGGATCGAGTTTTTGTGGGAAAATCCGATCGGGATTGCGATCGGTTGGCTGTTGACTCAGGCGATGGTTTTTGGTAGTTGGATATTTTTCCGCCTTCCCGATTTAAAGGATTCTGGATGGGCGATTTCGCATTTGTGGGGACACACTGCTGACGTGCAGTTTGCTGAGAAAGTTTATGGCGAAGCTTTGGGTTTGGAAAGAGTGCATTTAACTTGGATGTTAGCGGCTTTGGCTGCGGCGATGCTGGGGAATTATGCGTTGAGTCGGGGTTTGAAATTGGAGTTAAATTGGCCTATGAAATTGGTGTTAGTGCCGCTTTGTTTGTATGCGGTTTGGGTGTTGGCTCCCGAAGGGGGTTTGCCTTATATTTATTTCGATTTTTAGAAGACGGTTAAAACCGAGTCTATACAGAAACCGGGCAGTTGCAACCGCGTCTATACAGACAAAACCCACCTCCGTGGGTTGAAGAAAATGTTGTATAAATGCTGTTTCAACCGCCGCTTTTTATCTGATAGGAACACCAGTCACTCCAGCTACCGACATAAAGTTTAGCATCGGGAATTCCGGCGATTTCTAAAGACAGTAAATTAACGCAAGCCGTCACCCCGGAACCGCAATAAACAATAATTTCTTCGGCTTTTTCTAATTCCGTCCACCGCTGTTTTTGTTCGGATGCCGATCGCACTTTTCCAGTTTCATCCGTCACCCCTTGCCAAGGATAGTTAACCGCGCCCGGAATGTGGCCTGCAATGGGGTCGATCGGCTCCCGCAAACCTTCATACCTCTCGCTTTCTCGCGAATCAACCAAAACCTTTCTCGGCAAGTCTTTACGCTCTTTTACCGCCTCAATATCTACCGCCAAATCCTGCTGCAAGTGGGCAACAAAGTTACCCTCGCGGGGTTCTGGCAAAATATTTGTTACCGGATATCCGGCCGCTTTCCAGCCACTGAACCCACCGTCTAACAAAGCGACTTTGCTGTGTCCCATATATCGCAGCAGCCACCACAAACGAGCCGAAAAAGCCAGCCGCGAATCGTCATAAGCCACGACTAAAGTTTCTGATGAATTAATCCCGATCGCGCTCAATTTCTCAGCTAATTCTTCAATATTTGGCAGCGGATGTCTACCGCCGTGTTTGCCCACTGAACTCGCGAGGTCGCGGTTTAAATCTAAATAGAAAGCTCCGGGAATGTGACTTTCTTGATATTGTTTTTGTCCCAATTCAGGGTCGGCAAGGGAAAAACGACAGTCAATGATTACAACTTGCGGATTGTCAGTATTGGTGGCTAACCATTCAGGAGAAACGATTAAAGTGTTGTCAGTCATAATTATTCAAATCTCTATTTTAACATTATCTAGAAGGAGATTTTTTCTCTGGTTCTGCTTTTTTGTCGGAAGGAGATTTCTTAGGAGTTGCTTTGTCTGAAGCTTTATTTTCAGAATTGGATTTTTTAGGAGTTGCTTTTTCCGAAGTTTCTTTGGGCGAATTGGATTTTTTAGGAGTTGCTTTTTCCGAAGGTAATTTTTCGGCTGGTGCGGGAGTTGGAGTTGGCAGAGGGGGAGTTACTGCTGCTTCTTGAGCGTAAAGCAGATATTTCTGATACTCGATTACTTTTGCTTGAGCTAGTTGATGGTTGGGGCTAGACACTGGTACTCTTCTCATTAATGAGACCGCTTCTTGCCAGCGATCAATAACTGTCGCCCAATCTTCCTTGGTTTTTGCCGCTCGCCCTAATTCTGCTGCTTTGAGTGCGCTGTTAACGGCTTCTCGAAAAGTATCTGGTGCAGTTGCTAAATCTGCTGTTTCCTCGGGATTATTCCCCGCAGTTGCTGCTGGCTGGTTCAAAATCTTACCGACAAACGCCACCACGGCGATCGCCAACATACCGATTACTAGCCCAACTACAATGAAAGTCGATCGCAGCCGATTCTCAAATGCAGCAAGTTCCGGCGGTTTTTCCTCCTCAAAATTGTTTTCCATCTCTGTGCGATCATCTATATTAGCAACCGCAGTATTTGGCACAGATTCTCCTGCAAAGCTCTGTGGTTCAAAAGTGCTGTTCTCCAAACTAAACTCTTGACTCCAAGCAGCAGCAATCTGACCGCTTTCTCGGCCCTCAACCTTCACTTTACGAATCGAATCCGGCTGCAAATTCGTCAGCTCGGTGCGGACAAAATCAACTAATGTGTTTTCTATGGGTACCTGCTCGGCCTCAAGAATTACATCCAAACAGTCGCCGTCGAGATTTGCCGAGGCTGTGATGCCTTCAGATTGCAACTGGCTGTTTAGCCAAGATGTGATCGCAGTGGCAAGATTTCCCTGCTTGGCAAGTTCCTGAAAATTAAGCTCTGTCATAGCTAGACACCTGATAATGCAGAAGGTAGAAGGCAGAAGGAAGTTCGGTAACGGATTACGTAACAGATGTAACGGATGCAAGAAGTCAGAAGGCTTTAGTTATTTAGCATAGAAGTCAGAAGCAATATGATAACTCATGTTTCAGCAATTAAGAATGTCTTAACCTTCGGGCGCGGTTGCTATAGAAGGCAGAATTAATGAAACAGTCAGAAATATTTTTTTTAAGTTGAAAACACCCTCACTGAAATTCAACAAATAGTATAATGTATCGTGGCAAATCCCAGCCCAAAGACGCAAATTATCCCTCTCGCTCCCCCTCCCAGCCCTTGGGAAAAGACTCGCAGTCCTTACTCCCAAACAAACTCAGGTTTGTAGTGAGGAATGCAAGTCGTCTTGCTCAGCCGCCAAATACTGCTGCTGCAAGCAGGTTTTTGATACCGGGCGCGCCAGTCCAGAGATTGCAAGCATCGCCCCTACAACCAGCATCCGGCTGGAAAAATATTCGATCGCGCGGATGCGAGATGGGAAATTTTAGATGAAAAATTTGTGCGATCGCAGTGCCATCGGCGGACAGCGAGTGATATCATCAGTTAGTCAATATTCAAGTTTTTATAGCAAATAACTCGATCGCACAATGGTAGCAATAGCAATTTTAGCGGCTGGACGCGGCACGCGCATGAAATCTGACTTACCCAAAGTTCTACACGAATTGGGCGGTCGATCCCTAGTTGAGCGAGTCCTCCAAAGTTGTCAAGAAATTCAAATTACCAGGCGACTTGTCATCGTCGGTTATCGAGGCGAACTCGTTAAAGAATCCCTGATTCGAGGTCAAGAAATATCAGGGAAAAATCTTCAATCTCCTCCCCTAGAATTTGTCGAACAAACTGAACAATTGGGAACAGGTCATGCCATCCAACAATTGCTGCCTCACTTAGAGGGATTTCAAGGAGACTTGCTGGTCTTAAATGGGGATGTACCTTTGCTGAGGGCAGAAACTATCAAACAATTGATGGCCATTCACAAACAGCACCAAAACTCTGCTACTTTATTGACAGCTAATTTGCCGAATCCCCAAGGATACGGTCGAGTATTTACTGACAGTCAAAATTTAGTCCAGCAAATTGTCGAAGACCGCGACTGCACACAAGCTCAAAAGCAAAATCACCGAATTAATGCAGGTGTTTACTGCTTTCACTGGCCGGATTTAGAGAAAATTTTGCCAGAATTGAAGGCAGATAATGACCAAAAAGAATATTACCTAACTGATACGGTAAATTTCCTCAGTCCGGTGATGGCGGTGGATGTGGAAGATTATCAAGAAATATTGGGAATTAACGATCGCAAACATTTAGCCACAGCTTGCGATATTTTGCAAACGCGGATAAAGGACAAGTGGATGACGGCGGGAGTGACGCTGCTAGATCCCAACAGCATTACGATCGACGATACCGTAGAGTTGCAGCCGGATGTGATAATTGAACCGCAAACTCACTTGCGCGGAAATACTTCGATCGCCTCTGGGAGTCGCATCGGCCCCGGCAGTTTGATCGAAAACAGTCAGATTGGAGAAAATGTGACTGTGCTTTATTCGGTGGTTTCTGACAGTATGGTTGCTGAAAATTCGCGAATTGGCCCTTATGCCCACTTGCGGGGACACGCAGAAATTGGGGCGAACTGCCGTGTCGGCAATTTTGTAGAATTGAAAAATACTCAAATAGGCGATCGAACTAATGTCGCTCACTTGTCTTATTTAGGCGACGCGACTTTGGGAGAAAAAGTTAACATCGGTGCTGGGACAATTACCGCAAATTATGACGGAAAAAACAAGCACAAAACTCAAATAGGCGATCAAACTAAAATAGGTTCTAACAGCGTGCTGGTTGCACCGATAACTTTGGGGGAAGATGTTACTGTAGCGGCGGGTTCTGTAGTGACGGAAGATGTGCCGAATGACTGTTTAGTAATTGCCCGTTCCCGGCAAGTTGTGAAACCAGGTTGGAAGTTGAAAGAACCTAAAAAGTGAACGATTGTTTACTTTTGTGATGATGAGTTTCCACGCGATCGGGACTTGTGCGATCGATACCAAAGAAACCGGGTTTTTATTAGCGGGGGCGATCGCCCTCTCGCGTGAAATTTGGGTGAAAAACCAGGTTTCTGCGTAATATCATGTTCGATGGAGTGACCGCGATTAAAAGGGCGGGTTTTTGAGATTGTCAATTATTGGCAGAGATTTTTCGTGAACCCGCCCCTACCGTATTAGGGGTAATCAACCGGACATGATATAAGTCCGCAACCTTGAGAAATCGGGTTGATCGCGATCGGCTATTTTGTCTTATTTTTGCGCGTTCAGATAGTTGTTAATCGCTTTGGCAATTTTTTCTTGCTGGTAGAGGTTCATAGTATTAGGCAGGGATATGCGAGAGCCTCCACAAACTAACAGTCTGACTTCGTACCAAGTGTCATTTTGCAGATCTTTTGTTTGATCGACTTCCACGCCATAAATCTCGCACAGAGAGTATTCAATTACTTTACGTGCCAACAAACCCTGCTGTTTAACAGTCAAGGTGTTTAACATTCCATCGAAGCTGTAGGTTTCATTATTTCTCAAGACGATCACTGCCGCTGCTGCGAGCAAAAATATGACTCCTGTCCATCCCAACCAGCGATCGTCTTGGCTTAAGCGCAGCAATCGATCTTTGGCATTTTTAACAAAAAAATTGATGTCAGAAGCAACAGCGTCTTGGGTTCCCCAATTAGTGGAGTTAGCAGTGAAAGGAACATTGCCAACAGAAGTCAGAAGTACAACTCTAGTTTTATAGCCGCATCTTTGAACTTTAGCTCCCTGCAAAGAAGCAAGCTCAATTTCTTGGATTTTTGAACCCAGTAAATTCGATCGCACAATCTGGCAACTGCCTTGTTTTGCCTGCAATCGCTGGCAGATCAGGGTTGCTTTATGATAATCAAAAGCCAGCCCGAACAGTCCCAAAGCCATGAATAAACAACTAGGCAACCAAAAATCAAATATGCTTTGAGTCTGAATTATTAATTCACTTGCTGTTTGCTTGATTATTTTCATTTATCTCGCCCTTAAATTACAAAAATGATGTTACTGATCGCCTTACTAACCCCGCTCAGCCGAATTGTTAACTTATATATTATTTGAAGTCGTTCTCTGCCATGACCCCTTTTATTTTGGTAATAGGTTAGCACTAAAACTTCTGACCGACAACAAATGTCGCGAGTTTACCTGCTGCTGGGTTTAAGATAGCTTTCTATGATTTAAAATAGATGAATCTTAAAAATATATTAATTATGTTATGGGAAATGAAACGTTAGCTTCGCGGTCCGTAGGAAAGTAATCACCAGGTGAGTCCAGGTTTACATTTTGTTACATTGTCAGGTTTATTTGCGCCTACTTAATTATCGTTAGTTATTAATTTGGGCGATTCCCTACAGGATATAGCAATCCTAGATCATTTGTGAATTTCTTACTCCCTCCCCTTGATCAGGGGAGGGTTGGGGTGGGGTAAAAAGTTTACGACTCCTGCAAGGATTGCTATAGCTACGATTCACGGGCTTGCAGGGCAAATATATTGCTAAGGGTGCGACGATCGCTAATCGAGATATAGCTGCGAATCAAGTCAGCCATTTTGTGTTGTTCTGTTAGTGAATAGCTTCTTAAACAGATGATATCGCCCCCGAACATCCACAAATCAACATAATAGCTACGATTTCCCTCCCTATCTCCCACTTCCTCTAATTCCACCGCAGAAATCTCGTGAGTTGAGCATTCGGTAACATCATGAAGCCATACACCCCGTCGTTTAATTGTCATTTTGCTAAAAGTTTTATCAAAAATGTATATTTCATCTATCGCGCCGTCCAACAAAGATAGCGAGAACAACAGAAATATGCCTCCCCCTATCCAATTTGATGCTAAAATAATCTGCAATAATCCAATGATGATGAAGGGAGAAATTAATAGCAAACCATCCCAGGCGCTAGCCGTTTTAATGGTTAGTTTAGTTGGTGTTTGTTTAATAATTTTCATTAGTTTAGTTGTTGACTTTGACAGAAAATGTGAATTACTTATCTATCCGCTGTATGCAATTTTTAATGCACGGATTATTATTTGACAATGCTTTGGACGATCCTCTTCGTTGGCTTCGCTAACGCACTTTTGGTGTTGTCAATAGCCTTGACAGCATAAGCATCGCCCGGACGTATCTGTAAAGCTCTGTTAAAATTGATTAAAGCCGTTTGGTAGTCTCCCTGCCCGTAGTAGATATAGCCGAGTTTCATCGATTGTTTGAAGTCATCTTTTTGAGCAGAAACAGGAGCAGAATTAGGCTCAGTTACAGGTGCAGCAACAGTAGGAGATGGCTCGGCAGCAGGAGATGGCTCTTGATAGAGGGATGGATAAGTGTTGAAATCAGAAGAAAAAGAAGATGGCGATTGCTCGTTAGACCCCTGATCTACATTAGGCCCAGAACCATCAGTTTTGAAAATACCTATGGCAGGTAATAATGCAATAATAATGCCTAACAAGAAATACATGATGAATCCAGTAAGTTGAAGTAAAAATGGTTTCCTAACTTTTTTATAACTCCAATTTTTAATAGGAAATACCCAGAAAGAAAAGAGAACAAAAAAGTAAATTAATCCCCACAGAATTTCTTGTTCAATAGCTTGAGATAATCCCCAGATATAACCAACCAAAATTAAAATAAAGCCCAGACCGCCAAAAAAGAAGACGATCGCAATTCCAGACATTTTCTATTTCTCCGCTTGATGTATGGTTGTTTGGCAAACTGTAAAGGTACAGAAAAACTCTTAACTACAATTCTTCAACAAATTTCTTTTAAGGTCAATTCATAAATTTCATTAATTAAGTTCAGAAAAGTCATAATTATATTTTGATGGCGGGTTCTCCTGCCCACCCCACAAGAGTTGCATCAAATTGATGTATGGTTGTTTGGCAAACTGTAAAGGTAAGGATTTAGGCGAACTTTCAGCCTGAAACTCATTCCCCTGTTGGCTGTGTTAAAAATAGATTAGCGGTGAAAACAGTTCGATCGCGCACAGCGAATGTTAGGATTTTAGTTAGGAATTTGACTAGGAACTCGATCGCGACTGCCGCAAATGATACCCTCTACCCTCGATCGACCCGAAGAACCATTTGCACGGGCAAGCAACGGCTGGGACATCCACAGGCTTTACAGCGACTTGGCAAATGCCAAACAAGAATTCGCCCCCCACACCAGAACAGGGCTGACACCCGTAGAAAAGCGGCATCTCTGTGGCTTGCTGTGCGGTTACAGTCCCGCCGAAATAGCGGTTTTTCTCAACAAACAAATCAAAGGTGTAGAAGTTGATTTGTCAAAAACTTTGTACAGATACATAGAATTTTTGACAAATCGACCCCGAAATGCTCTCAAAAATTGGAGAGATGCGATCGACTGGCTAGAAATAGCAGGGTATAAAACGCAGCCAAAAACCTCAACCGGCGCTATCTTAAAAGCCACTCTCCACCATTCAGACAGGATTTTGTCTACGGCTATCAGTCCCGACGGACAATTACTGGCAACGGGATCTGACGACAGTACAGTGAAAATTTGGAGTTTGCACAGCGGGGAACTGCGACAGACGATTTTCGGACATTCCACAGCCGTGTTGCTAGTTGCTTTCAGTCCCGCCAGTAAAACGCTGCTGACACGATCGCGCGCGGGCACAGTCAAACTCTGGAACCTGCAAAATGGCGAACTGCTGAAGCGTTTGGCAGACGTACACCGCCACGAATCCGTCGCCGTCAGCCCCGACTGGCAAATTTTGGCGATCGGCACCACCCGTGGCAAAATCAAGCTTCAGCACCTCAACAGCGGCCAACTGCTGCAAGTTTTAGAAGGCTATCAAGGGGATGACATTAGTGCGATCGCCCTGAGTCCCAACGGCAAAATGCTAGTAGCCAGCGGGCTCAATGCAGTCAGCGGTTTCTGTCGCGCCACAGTCACTTTGTGGGAACTACCGGGAGGCGAAGTGAGACGAACATTTGGCAGCGAAAATTATGTAGCGATTTCTCCCGATAGCCAAATTCTTGTCAATCATGGTGGTCAAACTATCAAACTGTGGAATTTGCAAACCGGGGAATTATTGCAGGCGCTGCAAACAGGAATTCGCATCACTTCCGCCGCCGCAATTAGCCCTGATGGGAAATACTTTGCAGTGGGGTGTTTTGACGGTACTGTTAGACTTTGGAGTCTTCGCGGCGAATTGCTGCACACGTTAGATGGACATTCTAGCCCTGTGTCTGCGGTGGCGATCGGGCTTTTGGGCGAAACTCTCGTCAGCGGCGCGGAGAATGGTACTGTTAAAATTTGGCAACTGCGGATTTAAGATTAGAGAGGTTAGGGGCGATGAGGCAGAAACCGGGTTTTTACGAAAATACAGCATTCCGGCCTTTAACTAGGAGTGAAAAACCCGGTTTGTTTGTTTTATTTAGCGCGGCTAACTGCTAAACGTGCAGCGTTTAAATTTTGCTGATACTGAACAACTCTATTCTGAGCTACAACATAATTGGGATTCGACTGCGGCACAGTTTTCATAAACACGATCGCTTGCTCCCACTGACTAGCAACGGACTCCCACTCAGCTTTAGTTTGAGCAGTTTGAGCGAACAAAGCTGCATTTTGAGCCTCATCAATTCCCTGTTGAAAAGGACGATTGATTCTGCGCTTAATAGCAACTAAATTCTGCTGGTACTGTACAACTCTATTTTGGGCGACATCATAATTGGAACTCGAAGGTTGTACTGATTTCATCAGGGCTATAGCATTTTGCCACTCAGTGACTACTGCGAGCAACTGCGTCTCAGATTGAGCCGATTGAGCAAAATTTGCTGCATTTGTTGCTTTATTGACTGCATCCCCAAAAGAGTCAGATTTAATTGTTGGAGAAGTCGGAGGTAATGGTTTGGATATCGGTACAGTTGGCAAAGCAGGTGTTTGTTCAGAAGTCACCAAATTCGGTACATTCTTTGTCGGTGCAGGTAAATTTATAGCCTGCCTCACCTCGGGATTTTTAGAAAGCAGCGAAACCCCTGAAACCGCCACAAAAGTTACAAATGCCAGTAAAAATAATTCCGCCAGTGTTTTTAGAGAAAAGTTGTTGCGAATCAGGTAATCTATTTGGTAAAGATATGCCGCTGTAACTACCCAAATCACTGCCGAAACTTCAGCAATAGTAGATAGATAATTAGATACCTCTGATTGGTAAGATCCAACACAACTTGCCAATTCAAATTCTGCTCCGTAGTTGCAGCTTGAAACAATCGGGAAAAATGGCAACAGCAAAACTACAACCATTATCAAAGATAACAGCGCCACAAGTGGGGCGTACAAACCTTCCCACAAACTCCTGGGACTATAGCAATCCTAAATGATTTTCTATATCTAGAGCAATCCTAAATGATTTTCTCTGTGTAAGTATATTGACGTATTTTGGGGAAATCAAATTTATGTTCGTTAGTAAAAAACTCAAACAAAAACTTGACAATCTTAAAAGACCTACATAAATACCAATACTTTATTAAAAAGTTTTTAGCTTGTAACCAAATATCTTCAACTGGATTCTGTTGGGGAGCATTGGGAGCAAATAAAATACAAGTAATTGACCAATTCTCAGGTTCTTTGTCACCATTTAGTTCTAATAAAAAGTCTCTAAATTCTCCATATTTATGATAACTAGCTCCATCCCAAATCAAGATAATCTTGCGATTTTTATATTTATTTTGTAAATATTTTATGAATTTAACTGTTGATTTTTTATCACCAGATGGATGGCTCTGAATAGGGAATTCTTTGCTTTGATAATTGAGTGCACCAAAATAAGTTTGTCTATCTTTTTCATTGGTAATTGGGACTTCAATTCTAATTTTGGATTGACCCCAAACATAACCAGTTAGATCACCATGAAGTAGATGACATTCATCTAAAAACAATACTATTATTTCCCCAGACTCTATACCAGCGTTGTTTTTAAATAAAATATCGTTAATTTTTTCCGTCTTTTTTTTTACCAGTTCTTTATCAAATTTCGGATTGGTTTTTTGAGTTTTTTGCAACTAATTTTCCCCGGTATAAAAGTTCATAGTAACTCTGTTTGGATTTATATATCACACCAAATTATCGATCTAAATAAGTAACCATTTCATCTGAATTCCAATATTCTTTATTCTTTAACCACTCGATTACTTCAGTATTTTGTAGAGACGTTAAATACCCTTTTGACCCTTTATGTCCTAGTTTGAGTCCGGCGATGCCTTTAGTTTTAAATTGCTTTTTCCAATAACCAATAAAAAACTTACTTGCACCCAAAATTTTGCTAATTTTATGGTAGATATTACCTGAAATCGCCATCCTTACAGCTATTGCTCGTTTTAGTTCTCTGGCATCGATATCACTTTTAATGAAAGATTCTAAACAATCTATTTCTTTTTCCCTATCTTTTTGTGGCAGTTGTAAGTTATTCATGGTTTTATTGTCACAATCAAGTATTGCATATAATTGTATCATAGTCTTGATAATGATTTAGGATTGCTATAGGCAACCACCGAGTGTAGGGGGTCTTGGATTTATCGAAAAATAAAATGTGATGAATGTAAGATAGTATTGCTACAGACAGAGGTATTATTAACCCTAAAGCTCGCAAAAATGAACCCATATCTTCCTGAATTGCTGATAAAGTTATTCCGATAACAGCAATCCAAAAACTGACAACTCTCACAACAACAGCTATCCACAACATTAAAGCTAAAGTTCTCAGCCAGGAACTGGGATAGGGAAACCATGCCGGCCACCGCCCGTTTTTAACTTGCTGATTATTACAGCACTTCCGGGTGTTATGAGGTACAACAATAATAGATTAAAAAAATACACCAATGAAAGCATATTCAGTAGATTTGCGATCCAAAATAGTAGCAGCCCATCTAGATCAGAAGCTGTCGATCAGAAAAACAGCAGAAATATTTGCTTGCAGTAAAAGCTTAGTTCAGAAACTGGTCAATCAACAAAAAATAGAGGGGACTTTACAGCCGAAACCCACGGGGAAACCGAGATACAGTCATTTGAATAATTCCACAGCTTCTTTGAGAGAAATAGTGGCAGCACATCCCGATGCAACCTTACTAGAATTGTGTGAGTTATTTGCCCAAAAGACGGGCAATTGGGTGGGTAGAACAGCCATGTGTAACGCCTTACAGAAGTTGGGATTAAATCGTAAAAAAAAACAGTGAGAAGTAGCCAAGCCGGCACTGGAAGAGTCATGAAATTAAGGTTAGAGTATTGGGAAAAAGTCAAGCATATCGACCCAAAAAATCTAGTCTTTTTAGATGAGACTGGAGTATTGCTAGGCTTAACCAGAACTCATGCACGTTCCCAACGAGGAACGAGAGCCTATGCGGTCAAACCTTTTTATCGAGGTCAGAAAGTCACAGTAATTGGTGCAATTAGTCTCACACAAGTAGTAGCATTAATGACGATAGACAACTCGATGAATAGCCAAGTATTTGAGGTGTTTATCGAGAAATGTTTAGTGCCACAATTGTGGTCGGGAGCAGTAGTAGTGATGGATAACTTACCAGCGCATAAACTAGATTCAATTAAGCCTATGATTGAAGCGGTGGGTGCTTCTATCTTGTGTTTGTCCCCATACTCTCCTGATTTTAATCCAATTGAATTATGGTGGTCGCAACTCAAATCTTTATTGCGACAGTTTTCACCAACCACCACTAAAATGGTTGACACGATAAGTGCTGTGGCTCTTGACTTAATTAATCCGAAACATCTTAAAAACTGGTTTACTAATTGCTGCTACTGTACCTCATAACATCCGGAAGTGCTGTATTTAACAATAGTCCAGACACTTTTTAATGGGCAACGATAGAGTGCGGGTTTTGGACTCGACGCTCGTCGCGTAGGCGTAGCCAGCCGAAGGCATCGCCAACCATAGAATGACGGTTTCAGGCGTTTATCTAAAAACTGTCCGGACTATTGATTTAATGTTAGAATTAAACTTTGAAGGAAAAAGCCAAAAATTCTGAGGAGAGAACTTAAATGATTAACAAAAATTGGATTTTATTTTCTAGTGCTACAGTAGCTGGGATGGTGATGATGACTTTTGTAGCTATTGCTCAAGACGATGAAGGGAAGAAGGTGTTTTACAAGCCTCAGATAGACGGTATTCTAGTGGGCACGGTCTTGAAAGGAGAAGATGGGACAGATCCGGCTGCGGAAAAAATAGGAGCAGAGAGATTTTGTCGATATAAAGAATATGACCGAGCCTTAACGTACAAAAAGGACTTTCTTAAAGGAGAAGAGAAAGGTACAGGTACTATGCAATGGGATACAAAAGCTACAAGCTGGTGGTTTTGCCGTTCGTGTACAACCTATTTTAAAAGTATTACTTGCCAGACGGGTAATGAGGAATAACCTTTTTATTTGACTTGTCCACTCAGGGAACTAGCGGAATACCCCCCGCCTGTGGCGATCGCTACACGATGCGCGATCGCCATTTCCTTTATCCTTGGAACAGTCCCTAATTAGGGCTTGCTGAAGCAGTGGTTCAAGTAAACACTGTATGGATTTTCAGACGAAGAAAGGTAGTAATGGTGCAAGAAAAACAGGTATAATGACTCAAAACCCGTGCATCACCATTTGCGATCGTGTACAGAAAAGCTGAGCTTGCCCCAAGACCCCCATCCAACTTTGAACTCCCCTTTGAAGGAAGGTTGTCAGAAGATAACCGTTGGGTAAAAATGGCCCAACTAATTCCTTGGTCGGAATTTGAATCAGATTATGCTGAAAACTTTCCCACCGAAATGGGAGCACCCGCCAAATCATTTAGGATGGCATTAGGGGCATTAATTATTAAAGAAAAGCTGGGAATCAGCGACATAGAAACAGTAGAACAGATCCGAGAAAACCCATACCTACAATACTTTATCGGTCAATCAACTTACAGTAATGAACCCCCATTTGACCCATCACCCCGCCGTCCAATTTCGGCAACGAATCAGTGCAAACTTAATCAAGAAAGTGAACGAACGAATGGTGGAAAAAATGCGCGAAACCACCCCAAAACCGCCCGAAAAAAAAAGGATTCGGACGCAAAAAATAAATTAACCAATCAAGAAAAATCAATCATAGATGCGACCTGTGCTCCAGCAGATATTAGCTATCCCACCGACTTAGGACTATTAAACAAGGCCAGAGTTCATACCGAAAAAATCATCGACATTCTCTATAAATCCCTCAAACAAAAAATCAATAAAAAACCCAGAACCTACCGAAAAATAGCCAGGAAAGACTACTTAGGAATGAAAAATAAATAAGGTGACTAATAGAGCAATAGTTGACCTTGGATCAAGGCTTCTGATGTTTAATTGTGCAAGTTATTGATTTTTCATTCCTTGGCAGTAGCCAAACAACGACGACCTAAACGAAACAAAAAAATCCAAGCCATTAAAAAACAACTGCAATATATCAAAAGAAACCTCGCTCATATTGAACAACTAATCGAATCAGGTGCCACACTACAAAGTCTGAGCCAAAAGCAGTATAAAACTTTGCTAGTCCTCACAGAAGTCTATCGCCAACAACTCTGGTTATTTGAAAATAACAAACAGAGTATAGAGGACAGAATAGTAAGTTTAAGCCAACCCCATATCCGTCCAATTGTGAGAGGAAAAGCAGGGAAACCAGTGGAGTTTGGAGCAAAACTGTCAGCGAGTTGCTTTGATGGATATGTATTTTTAGACCGGATGAGCTGGGATAATTTTAACGAATCAGGAGACTTAAAAGCACAAGTAGAAGCATTTAAAAATTACACAGGATACTATCCAGAATCAGTCCATGCTGATCGCATTTATCGAACCAGGGAAAATCGAGCTTGGTGTAAAGAAAGAGGAATTAGAATTAGTGGCCCGCCTTTAGGAAGGCCACCCGCCAATGTGAGCAAAGAAACAAAGAAACAAGCCTTAGAAGATGAAAGAATTAGAAATGCAATTGAGGGCCAATTTGGACAAGGAAAAAGAAGATTTAGCCTGAATCGGGTGATGACAAAACTTGATAATACTTCACAAACAGCTATTGCTATTACTTTTTTAGTAATGAACCTTTCTACCTGGTTAAGACGGATTTTTTGTGTGTTTTTATGTCAAAAACCGAAAATCACACCTATTTACGGTTCAATGATTATTAAAAGCTATAATTGGGCAAGTTATAGTCAACAAAAAGTTATGTTTCGCCAAGCTTGAATTGCCCATCAAGTGCGATGCCTGCGGCTGGCTTCGCCTACGCGATTTTTCCTAACTTATTCAGCAAGCCCTAATTAGGTTGGGACTAATACGCCCGTCGAAAGTGAACCAATAGTGATGGATCAAATGGTAGTTCATTGCTGTAAGTTGATTCACCGATAAAATATTGTAGATAGGGGTTTTCACGGATCTGTTCTACTGTTTCTCGATCGCTAATCCCGAGTTTCTCTTTGATAATTAATGCTCCCAACGCCATCCGAAAAGATTTAGCAGGAGCTCCCATGTCTGTGGGGAAGTTTTCAGCATATTCTGACTCAAATTCTAACCACGGGATCAGTTCGACCATTTTTACCCAACGGTTATCGGGTGACAACCTTCCACAGGAGGGGAGTTCAAAGTCGGAGGGTGAGAAAGGAGCAAGCTCAGCTTTTCGGTACACGTTCGCAGATGGTGATGCACGGGTTTTGATCTATTTTACCTCTTTTTCTTGCACCTGAGTGCCCATCGTGCGCTCGCATAACCCAAACCTCGTAAATCTTTTGGCCTTTATTCAGCAAGCCCTAAATATTTTTTCAGCTTCTTTCTATGGGTCGAATTATTATCCAACAATATCGTTATATGATGCGCTTTTTATTTGATACTTTCTTGGCACAATTCTCCTATAGCAATCCGATCTGAGTCTCACAACACAACGCCCTCTTGTCTTTCTAGACTTCTTGTATAGCAAGACTTTCAGATTTTACCGATCTAGAAAATCACTTAGGATTGCTATATATTTAATGCAATACGGTTCAGTTAAGGAAAATTGTAGCGACAATGTTGGGTTTCGTTCCTCAACCCAACCTACGCACGATCGGTTTTTTTAACACTAACTGAACCGTATTGATTTATATCGTCCTTTTAAGCAATAAAAATCAACGTTCCCTTGCTCATTTCCAAAGTATCGCCCCTTTGCATACCGTTGTGAAAAGCACCCAAAATCACCTCGCTAGTTTTGCCGAAAGCGATCGCCCCGCTAGAATCAATTCCAATTGCGCCAAAATCCCGTTGACGTTCGTCAGCTTCAGTAAAAGAACGCTCAAAAGCAGCTTTCAAACTCAAACCGTCCGTTACCCGAATCACAATTCGCGCGGCCAAACACTCGTCCATAATGTGCTCGCCAATCCCCGTACAGCTTACCGCCGCACTTTGGGCCGCGTAATTTCCCGCCGGCATCGCCGAGTCGCTAACCCGCCCGATGCGCTCAAAACCCTTGCCACCAGTCGAAGTCCCAGCAGCCAAGCGTCCATGCACATCCAAAGCTACGACTCCGATCGTACCCATACCGGCCGGTTCCGCCACCACGTCAGCCATTGCTTTACTAAAATTGCCTTGGCGTTCCTGCATCCACTCGTGCAAACGCAAATCCGTCATCGGATCGTAAATCGGCAATTGAAGTTCTCGCAGCAATTCCGCCGAACCAAAATCAGAGAGAACTCGATCGTCCGAAGTCTGCAAAAATTGAGCAAGTTCGATCGGATGTTGAACGCGAGAAACATTAATCGCCCCGCTGAAACGCTGCATCAAACCGTCCATCAGCGAAGCACTCATCCGAATTTGACCGTCCGACTGCACCACAGAACCAGTACCGGCATTGAATCGCGGGTCATCTTCCAACAATTGGCAGCCCCGCACCACTGCATCTACGGCACTTGCACCGTCTTTCAGCAGCGGATAAACTTCCTCCAAAACATCGTAAAGCGATTTCCGCACCGCCTCAATTCCGCCTTTACTGTGTAGAGAACTGCCCGCACCGCCGTGAATAACTAGCTTTGGTTGCACTTGTTGCGATGCCATAATTTATAACCTAATAACCTAAAATTTTTCCTTTGCAATCTTAGCTTTGATCGAGCAACTTGCCCTACATTCTTAATCTTGAGCCGCCAAACGGCGGCGACGACAACGTTCGGAGCAGTATTTGACCTCATCCCAGCAGTCGGCCCATTTTTTGCGCCAAGTAAAAGGTCGATCGCACACTGGGCACATTTTTGTCGGTAAATCAGATTTCGATCGTTGCTTAGCCATGCTAATTTGGACATTACATTAGTTAGTGATTAAATTTTAATCAAAACAAACAAAACAACCAATTTCTGCCTAACACCTCTCCAAATAAAAATGCTCGAAACGGCCGACGCCAACATCCGAATAGTTTTAGTCGAACCTGCTGGCCCATTGAATGTCGGTTCTGTTGCCCGCGTCATGAAAAATATGGGTTTGCACCAATTAGTTTTGGTAAATCCCCAATGCGATTATTTAGGGGAAGAAGCCCGACTGATGGCTGTTCGCGCCGCGGACATATTGGAAACGGCCAAAGTAGTCGAGAGTTTGCCGGCTGCTTTGGTGGGGTGTGTCAGAGCGATCGCAACTACAGGGGATGATAGTCGATCGTTGCCAACACAACTAGAAGAACCCGCAGATGCCTTGCCTTGGCTCCTAGAAGCCCCCAGCGCCCTCATTTTCGGCCGGGAAGACTGCGGCTTGACCAACGCCGAATTAAACCGCGCCCAGCGCCTGATCCGCATTCCCAGCAGCGATGCCTACACTTCCCTAAATCTCGCCCAAGCCGTCGCTATCTGCTGTTACGAACTATACCGGGAAGAAGGAAGAAGGAAGAGGGAAGAAGGAAGAGGGAAGGAAGAAGATGATGCCTCGTTCCTAGGCTCAGTCGGGGAACGCATATCCAGAGGCTATGCCTCTTCAATACCCGATGCCACAGATAATTTATCAACTTGTTATCAAGAACAACTTGCCACCAGCCCGACACAAAATCCCTCAATTCCCCTCGCCAGTGCTCCCTTGGAAAATTTAGAGGGATATTACCAGCAACTAGAAACGCTGTTACTCAAAATAGGATATTTGCAGCCGCACACAGCAGCAAGCCGGATGGAAAAATTTCGGCGTTTGTACAACAGAGCCTATCCGACAGTGGATGAAGTCGCCATGCTGCGGGGCGTCCTCCGCCAAACAGAATGGGCAATCAAAACTTACCCACGAGAGACAAATTCTGATACTCTGGATGGGGCGTTGCCGGAAAATCCAATGGATAGCTAGGAGAAATGCTGATAATTGGGGATGTGAGATTGAGGATTTTTTTCACAGAGAACTTTCCTGCACCCACTTGTCATCTTCATAACAGGGTTTCTTGACTAAAAACCTAAGCTTTGCGATAATTTGCGAGCAATAAACCCGGTTGCTGATACCATGCAGCGTCTGGGGTAAATCTAAAATCTAAAATCTAAAATTGATTGGCTGGCAAGCTGAAAAATCTTAAACTTGAACTTTACAGTAGTGATGAAGGAGTAAGACGTGGCAGAGCGGTTTCCCAAAGGATCGATATTATCGGTGATATCCTCGATATCCTCTCCCAACTCCGGCTCAAAGCAGCCTAAGTCCGGCAAAGCAAGTCAGTCTGGCAACTCGGGCCGCCGCCGCCCTCCGCAACCGAAAAACGGCAATTCAGAAATTCGATCGCCCGAACCTGCGACTTTGCCACCGCAACAGGGCCGCGGCAGCAGAATTGGAGCCAATTCTCCCACATCTTCGGAAGAATTTACTACACAAGACTTTTTATCCGATCCCCGATCGGCAATTAACCCCAGAAAACCCCGAACCAGCAAAACTACGCAGTCGAAGACACGCCAACCGCGCAAAAAAGGCCTCGCTGCTGTCGATATGTTCGAGTTTCCTGACCCGAATCGGGAGCGGGAAAATGTGAGCTCGATCGCCAGCAATCCCAAAAGCCAGCTCCCAACTGCCACTCCCCCTACCACCCGTGGAAGTCGTCCCAGTTCGCCCCCAGCTCGCATTCCAGACACGGTAATCCCCGCAGATGCCAAAAAACCCCCCGTGCCTAAACCACGCCCACAAGCGAGTCAGAGACCGGGTAAACGGTCTGCACCTCGGAGCGTGCCGCCGTTGGTGTACGCTACTCGGTTGCTGATTTTGGGAGTTGGGATAGCGGTGATTTGCGGTACGCTGTTGTCGGTGGTAAATGCTGTGAGTCGAGCATCCACTGTAGCGGCAGAAGAACAAACCACCGCAGGGCAGAAAAACCCAGCCGATAGCGCATCTGCAGCACCCGCAACTCCAGAAGTGCTGCAACTGAATCAAGAATTAGCCGCTTTGAAAACCCAAGTTCAGGTTTTAGCAACAGAAAATCCTAGTTTGACAGCCGGAATATTTCTAGTCGATTTAGATACTGGAAGCTACCTAAATTTTAATGGCGATACTGCTTTTGCTTCAGCTAGCACAATTAAAGTGCCAATTTTAGTAGCTTTTTTCCAAGCAGTAGATGAGGGCAAAGTGCAGTTAGATCAGATGCTGACGCTGAAGTCCGAACACATTGTCGGCGGTTCTGGAGAGATGCAAGACGACTCTCCGGGAAAGAAGTATTCGGCTTTGGAAGTTGCCCGAAAAATGATTGTTGTCAGCGACAATACGGCGACAAATATGATGATTGAGTTGTTGGGAGGTGCTGATGTTTTGAACCAGCAATTTGCAAATTGGGGTTTGAGGGCGACGGTTCTCCGCAATAATTTGCCGGATTTGGAGGGAACTAATACTACCAGTCCGCAGGATTTGATTAATATCATAGCCCAGGTGGATCGCGGAAATTTGGTTTCGGTCAAATCGCGCGATCGCATTTTGCAAATCATGCGCCAAACTAAAAACGATTCTTTGCTGCCGAGAGGTTTGGGCGAGGGTTCAGTTATTGCTCACAAAACCGGAAATATTAATACAATGCTTGCGGATGCGGGGATGGTGGATTTGCCAAACGGTAAGCGTTATTTGCTGGCGGTGATGGTGAAGCATTCGCCGGAAACCGAGAAGCCAGCTCAAACATTAATTCGGGATATTTCTCGGATGAGTTACCGCTATTTGAACGACGGGGAAACGCCAGCCGATTCACAAGTGAAAATTAAAAATTGAAAATTCAACCGGGTTTTTTCGGGCAAGTCTCGTAGACTTTATCAAACTATAAATCAGTTTGTATTATGAAACTAAACATCCGACTTGCTTGTCTGGTAGCGCTCTCAACTTTAGCCGTTGGAGTCTCCCCCACCTTGACTAATGCTAATCCTGCTCCTCAATATGAAACCGACGGGGTGACAGTGATCAACAATAATATCGAACTCAATCGGGCAAAAAATTTGGCCCGTCAAGCAGCAGAAATTGCCAACGGGGGTTTAGGCAACTATCGAGCCGAAGCTGCTATGCACGGTACTTCTAAGGAATCGCCGTTTGTTGACAATGGTGATGGAACTTGGACTTTTACTTTTAAGGGTAACAAGCCGGGTTCGTCTGTCTATACGGTAGAAACTGTTGTTACGGTTTCCCAAGATGGGAGGGTGAGAGTCGATTACAACGGGCAAATTCGCCAGTTATCTCCTTTGTGAACAACTGTGCAAATACCGGGCTATGCAGTTTCAATCCCCGATCGGGATTTAAGTTAACGGCATTTTTTCCGTTTGTTACAATCAAGGGAATTCCCATCCTCACATCAGCACTAATGCAAATTATCCTAGAAGTTCCCGAGATCCTTGGCGAAAAACTGCAACAATTGGGCGATCGTCTCCCGGAAGCCCTGGATCGCGCACTTCGGGAACTCGCCCCCGCAGAAACCATCTCCTACCAAGACGATCGCCAAATCGTCGAACTGCTAGCGAGTCAACCCAGCCCAGAAGAAATCCTCGCAATCCGCCCCACACCTGCATTGCAAGCCCGCATGAGCCAACTGCTCGATCGCAATAAATCCGGCACTCTTTCGGCCAGAGAGGAAGTCGAACTCGATCGCTATTTGCTGTTAGAACATTGGGTGCGTTTAGCCAAAGCTCACGCCTACAAACGCTTACAGACAGAAGCATGAGTTATGCTTGATGTTGGATTTTGGGTTTCAATCCCTGATAGGGATTTAGGTTGATTCCGGCTGAGGCGACGCGGGGATACGCGATCATCTACTACGGGTTTCAATCCCTGATAGGGATTTAGGTTGATTTCGGCTTCGATTGTCCCCGCTGTGGTCTGTGGACTTTATAGTTTCAATCCCTGATAGGGATTTAGGTTGATTTCGGCGACACACGAAAATTAAAAGGGTTAATAATGAGTGATGTTTCAATCCCTGATAGGGATTTAGGTTAATTTCGGCACGGTTCGCGTCGCAGATTTCCTTTTCCGTCGTGTTTCAATCCCTGATAGGGATTGAGGTTGATTCCGGCAAGACTGCCTATTTACAATTCCAAACGTATCACAACGTGTTTCAATCCCTGATAGGGATTTAGGTTGATTCCGGCAGGTAACGCTCGTACATACCAGCGAGGAATGTTGTTTCAATTCCTGATAGGGATTTAGGTTGATTCCGGCGTTAGTGATAAGAATCCCTGCCTGATTAATGCTTGGCAGTGGTTTCAATCCCTGATAGGGATTTAGGTTGATTCCGGCGATGGCCTCAATGTCAACTATACCAGTGGGATGGTGAAGTTTCAATCCCTGATAGGGATTTAGGTTGATTCCGGCCAACCGCGCAAAACTACACGATAAACGCGGCGTTGTTTCAATCCCTGATAGGGATTTAGGTTGATTCCGGTCCGATCAGTTTAGGCAAGTAGTTAAAGAGCGCTTTGTTGTTTCAATCCCTGATAGGGATTTAGGTTTATTCCGGCCCGCTTTCGGGGTTGCCTTGGCCCCAATAGGATTTATGGTGTTTCAATCCCTGATAGGGATTTAGGTTTATTCCGGTAAGATAAAGAAGAGCTTGCAAGCAGAATATTTAAGCTTCAATCCCTGATAGGGATTTAGGTTTATTCCGGCAGTTACTGCACCAATGATTTGCCGGAAAGTGGGTACGTTTCAATCCCTGATAGGGGTTTAGGTTGATTTCGGCTTGAGCCAAGTCCCCGGCTACTGACACTACCGGGTTTCAATCCCTGATAGGGGTTTAGGTTGATTTCGGCCGATCGCTCCCGAAGCATTACAGTATTTAGTTTTCAAGGTACTTTTCCGTCAAGCATCCAAAAAATATCATTTCAACCACCGCCCTGTCAAGAGACAAAATTTTCAACAACCATCAAAGCTATACACAGCAATGATTTCAGCATTTACGTGAACCGGGTTTTTCAGCCTAGAGGCTCAAACCCTTGCCGCACAAGCCATACAGCCTAAAGATTTGACCCCCTCAAACAAACACCTACCAATTCACAGAAATTCCAGGAACCGGAAAGCGATTAAACACTCGCGACTGCTAACTGTTCCGCCGCCTCTTTCTCGTTCATCTCGTCGAGTTTTTGCCAAACTTGCTGCATCAATTCATCCAATCCAACTCTACTAACGGCGGAAATCAACAAAACAGGAGCGCCGCTAATTTCTTTAAGTCGGCTGATTAAATTACCGATTTCTTCACTTTCGAGATCGATCGCATCTACCTTATTAAAAGCCAAAATCTGCGGTCGTTCTGCCAATCCTCGCCCGTAAGCTTTCAATTCTTCCTGAATTGTGATGTAATCTGCGATCGGATCTTCATCGGTAATATCGATTAAATGCAGCAACAACCGAGTCCGTTCAATATGCCGCAAAAACTCGTAACCCAAACCCGCGCCCTCGTGAGCCCCCTCAATTAATCCGGGAATATCAGCAAAAACAGTACCGTCGCCGCTTGGTTTTCTGACTACGCCCAAATTCGGGACTAAAGTTGTAAACGGATAATCTGCTATCTTGGGGCGAGCAGCAGATAAAGCAGAAATTAGCGTCGATTTGCCCGCATTCGGCAGCCCGATAATTCCCACTTCAGCTAACAGCTTCAATTCCAGCCGCAAAAACTTGTGTTCGCCTTCTTTTCCCGGCATCGCATAATCTGGAGCGCGGTTAGAATTGGTCAAAAAACACTTATTTCCCAAACCGCCTTTACCGCCTTTAGCTACGCAAAAAGTCTGTCCGGGCGTCACCAAATCTGCTAAGATTGCTTGAGTTTCCGCGTCGTAAACTACAGTACCGCAAGGAACTTCGATCGTGCGATCGTCCCCAGAAGCCCCAGTCATATTCTTCGGCGCGCCCTTCTTCCCGTCTTGACCTTTAAAAATCCGGTTGTATTGGAAATCTAGCAGCGTTTGTAGGCTTTCCACCGCCACCATAAACACAGAACCGCCCCGCCCGCCGGTGCCACCGCTTGGCCCGCCCGCTGGTATATACTTTTCTCTGCGAAAAGCTACCATACCGTCGCCGCCTTTGCCGGCTGCGACTTGAACATCCGCTCGATCGATAAATTGCATAATGAGAGTCAGTAGTCAGTAGTCAGTAGTCAGTAGTCAGTAGTCAGTAGTCAGTAGTCAGTAGTCATTGGTCATTAGTTATGATACCAGATCCAAGTACAATGTTTATCTTTTGGTGCGCAGTGCACATCCTACTCGACTAATTAGTAGTCATTGGTTAATAGCTGACAGTCATTAATCCAACATTTCACAAGAATCACCAATGACTAATGACCAATCACAACTGACCAATCACAACTGACCAATCACAACTGACAACTGACTGCTAACAATATGACGATACATCTTCCTTACAATCATCTGCCAAATAGCACAGAGCTCGAAAGCGCATCCCCACCAATTGTTCGTAAAGCGGGTTAATCTGGCACATCGCCGGAATGTGGACGATTTTGCGCCCGAACAATACGACATCTCGCTCAAACGGACATTGCGACGGAATCATTTTGCAGACGAAATGTGCGACTCTGGGATCGTGAACTTCCCAGCCGTCAAGCCAGTCTTTGACGGGTTGCAAGACATTTTTCTGGTTAGGTTGACGTGGCCGCGCAGAAAGCGGTGTTGCGACATAATCAACGGTTGTTTGGCTGCTGGGCCCCTGCGGCGCGTACCTGCTGTCTTCGATGGTGTGTCGCAGAGATTCGATCGCCTCCACGTTGTGACCCAAAGCTGTGCAAAACTTGTACAGTACCTCGTCTTCGCTGAGCGAGTACGTACCGTCTGCTAAGGCTACCATGACTGCTGTTCTCAAAAAATTCTCGCCGTTGGCGGTGCCTTTCCCTAACACAGCAGCTAGTTCCTCTGCGGCAATGGGTTCAAAACCTGCCTCAAAAGATACCGGATGTAATTCATCCTGAGTTAGATTCGCAATCATTTTTTGCTCGTTTTCGTCTAAGTTGCCGTCTGCCCAAGCAATTGTCAGCAATCCGCGTAGCCAAGCGGTAATCTCTTCATTGGTACAGTTCGATTTCGCGTTACTCATTAGCATTTCCAGTTGGATATACCAGTCAAGTTGTTGGTTTGGATCGGGAGAAATATTCCCTCCTAAATAATTTTTACTGCTTTTTTGCTCGATCGCTCTATTTGTTGAAGGTTTGTGCCTGAAGATTGCTCCAAACGCTTGTAGTGGACGTGTTAAAAGCATATTTTGTTCTCAGGAGCATCGCTGACTAGCGAGCTAATACATTAGCTAATCCTCTTCCCCTAAAATCTCATCTATCTAGAGGAATAGGTTTCTCTGATTCATCTTAACTGTAGTTGCACCGATCGAGATGGCGATCGAATTTTACATCGAATTTTACTCAGAGGCGATTGGCCCGATCGACCCAATTTTTCGCAAGAAATCAAAGGTTTGCAACATAGGATCTAATCAGAAACCGGGTTTCTCACGCAGGGGCGATCGAACTTCGCTCTCTTTACATTTTAATATATATTTTTGTAAATTTTTGTGTCCAGGCTGGGCAATATTAACAGCGAGCCGGATTTAAGCTGTTGAAATAAAAATTTCTGAGGAAACTGTTACTACCGGTTAACAGTTTTGATTGCTGTGTCCGCCTAGAAATGACAAAAATTTTTAACTTCGGCGGCACAAAATCCAGCGCAATTCCATTGGCGGGCGTCCGTTTGCCATCGGGAAGACATCTCGACCGGTGGCCCAACTGGGAAACCAGGGCGTCGGTGGCCAGGCTCCTTCCGGCAGGTGGTGGCGTTCATATTCAAACACCAATTCGTCGGATATTTGGACTAAGGGCAACCCTTCCATTGCGGTGGCGAGTTCTTGGGGTGTAAATAAAGTAGACCAGGAGAGTTGGGCAACTTGTCGCACGAGGGCATCCGGCTGGTAGTCGCCGACGGTTAAAAATGTGCTGAACAGCAACAGGCCTCCGGGACACAGGGAATCGCACATTTTAGCGAGGAAAAGCCGTACTTGATCGCTGTCTCGAAAATGTGAGATGACTTCGGCGGCAACTGCCAACTGATAGCGGGCCGGTTTCATCCGCATTAAGGGGTCGAGCACATCGCCTTCAGTAACACTCACGGGAAGGTTTTCGGCTGTTACTGCTGCTTTCAATTGTTCTGCAAAAGCTGGAGCTAGTTCGATCGCATCTACAGAATAGCCCAATCTCGCCAGGGGCAAGGTATTACGGCCGGTACCAGCCCCCACGTCCAAAATCCGCACTCGATCGGGTGTGCCCAATTTAGCAGCCGTTGCCATCAATTTTGCATCGGGATGAGAGCCGAAAAGCGGAGGTTCTCTGGTGTCTACCCAGCTTTTGTACTGTTCTCCAACTGTTGAGCTAGTAACAATGACTTTGCAAGCTAAACCAGTTTGTGGCGGCTGCACTGATTCGTATTGCAGAATCAACATTGATGCTGTGGAGGTGCGGTAGCCTTGTTCTAACTTGGTGGCTAAAAGCTTGCTGAGTTCGTCTTTGCGGTCTTCTGGGAGGGGTCTGTCGAGAGTGCTAAATAGCTTTTCTATCGACTTGAGATAGTGGCTTAGCATTCCCGGTACGCAGGGGAAAACTAATTCTCCGCGAGCGTTTATGCGAGTATTAATTTTGTAGAGGATAGCTTGCTGGAGAATGTCGGGATTTACTACCAGCGGTAGCTGTTCGGTCTGGTCGATCGTACTTTCGGCGCCCATAAGTTCAGTTGACAGTTGACAGTTGACAGTTGACAGGTTGACAGTTGTCAGTTGACAGTTGTCAGTTGTTAGTTGTCAGTTGTTAGTAAAAAACAATAGTGTCTTGTAGATACGATGTTTTTGCCCTTATCTACTTAGAGCTTTGTTTTGGATAAATCTTAAATTTATAATCTCAAATCTACCAAGCCCAAAATCCGATTAGGTCTGAAAATTCGAGTTAGTATTTTGAGCGACTGTAGCGCATTTAAATTGGATTTTTTACGGCGAGGTGGAAAAAGCGTCAAATCCTCTCGCCTTCTCCCCTCTCTCCTTCCCCTTGTCAGCCATCACAGGCAATTTATATGGGTAGCAAATTAAAGCTGGGCTTAGTTGCTGCCGGTAAAAGTCACTAGGGGGAACTTTGACTGCGCTTCAGTCATCGGGCGCCGTCTGCCTTCCTCTTGCCAGTAGTTGATGACTTCTGTGGCTTGGTTGAGGATTTCGACACGATCGTTATCAGCAATCCAGTGTTTGGCTTCGAGTTCGTTTTTGAGGTCTTCCCACGCATCTTTGCGGGGCCAGAAAAAGTAGGATGTCAGCGGGCTAGTTCCTTTGCCGACAACTTGGTCAACGGCGAGGGCAACATTCTCTTCTAGCCAGAGAACTTTTAAGATGAACTTGGACAAGCAAACCTCCAGGGTTCCGATCGAACTTGTTAAAAATTTCTACAATCGCTAAGCGTAGCACACTCTGTTCGATAATTGGTCATCGGCTATGAAAAGTTTTGTGGCGCGGCTGGTTTTAGCGCCACTCAGGGACTGGGAACAGATAAAATTTGGGTTCTCACCCGCCCTAGGTACAAGGATAGTTAAGTTGTGAACAGAGTTATTTTAGTCTTCGACATTGACGGTGTGGTGCGGGATGTGTCCGGTTCCTACCGGCGGGCGATCGCCGATGCGGTGGAACATTTCACGGCGGGTGCTTTTCGCCCGAATTCTCTCGATATCGACTCTCTGAAGTCTGAGGGAGTGTGGAATAATGACTGGCAGGCGTCTTTTGAGTTAGTTTGCCGTTATTTTGAGGCGATCGGGCGATCGAGAAACGAACTCGCGATCGAGTATGACGAATTAGTGGCTTTTTTCCAAAGTCGCTATCGCGGGCCCGATGAGAAAAATTGGACTGGTTACATTTGCGACGAACCGCTGCTGTTAAGTCCGGCTTACCTGGAAAATTTAACTGTTGGGGGCATTGTTTGGGGCTTTTTTAGCGGCGCGATGCGAGATGAAGCTGCTTATGTTTTGTCAGGGAAACTGAGTTTAAATTCCCCCGTGTTGGTGGCGATGGAAGATGCACCTGGAAAACCCGATCCGGCTGGACTTTTCGCGGCAATTGAACAGTTGGAAAACCTGCACGGTTTAGACAAAAATTTGCCCGTGATTTACGCGGGAGATACTGTTGCCGATATTTACACAGTGGTGAAGGCGCGGGAAGTGCAACCAAATCGGGTTTGGCTGGGGATGGGAATTTTGCCACCTCATGTTTTGGATGATGCTGTGCGCTGCGAGGCTTATGCTGCAGCGCTGAAAACTGCTGGTGCAGCAGCGGTTTTCAGGAATGTCGAAGAGTTGACGGCTGCGCGGATTCGAGAATTAGTTAATTGTTAGTTGTCAGTTATCAGTTCTCAGTTATCGAAATAACCAATAACCAATGACAACCGCCAACTTTTCCTTTGAGATTATTTCAAGTGCAAAAATTTCTCTAATGCAGTGACTACAACTGGTGGCCAGCGGCGGTTATTGGCAACCCAATCGAGGTCTTTGTAGCGGGAGTCGAGGCCGATGGCTGCTACCCAATTGCTCTCAGCTTCGCCGCGATTTCCTGCTTCCCAAAGACAGGCGCTGAGGGCGGCTCTCATGTCGGCAAATTGGGGGTATCTGCGGACGATGTTTTTCATGTTGCGAATGGCTTCTTTGGTTTGCCCGTTTTGATAAAGTGCGAGGGCGTGGTTGGCGCGGGCAAAGGCGTATTCGGGGGCTAATTCAAAGGCTTTGCTGTAGTCGGCAATTGCTGGTTCCCATTCTCCTAAACCGGCTTCGGCGTTGCCTCGGTTGTTGTAGGCGGCTGGATCTTGGGAGTCTAATTCTAGTACATGATTGTAGTCGGCGATCGCTTCTTGCCAGCGTCCTAAACCTTCTAGGGCGGTGCCGCGGTTGAGGTAGGGATCGGGGGCGTCGGGTGCTAGTTCGATCGCTCTTTGGTAGTCTGAAATAGCGGCTTGTAGTTTGTTTTGGCTGACTCTAGAGTTGCCTCGGTTGCTCCAAGCGGCGGCTTGTGAGGGAAATTTGTCAATAATTTGAGTCCAAAAAGTTTCAGCGGCGGGAAATTTGCCTTCATTTGTAGCTTCAAAAGCTTTTTGAACGAGTTCTCCCAATTCCTGTTGGGGATCGGCGATATCTGTTGGTTGTACTTGTGCGGCAACGGGGGCGATATTTCCCAACCATGCTAACCCGGTTACAATTAATACTGTAAAAAATGTGAAAAGTGAGCGAATCATCTTTGTTGGCGGTTTAAACTTTATTAAACATATTATTAACCGAAATTGCGGGCGTTGCTTGGATAAGTTAGGAGTAATTTGGTGAAAAAACGCTTGCTAATTTTGGGGGGGACGGGGGATGCTGCTGAATTGGCGGTAAGAGTGTCTCAAATTGCTGAAATAGAGGTGGTTTCTTCGCTAGCAGGACGCACTCAACAGCCTTTTACCCCAAAAACGGGTACGGTGCGAATTGGGGGGTTTGGTGGGGCGGCTGGGCTGGCGGCGTTTTTGCTCGTTAGCGCAGCCCGCCCCTACGGGGGCTACGCCAACGGAGACGATCGCCCGATCGACTTCTTAATCGATGCTACTCATCCGTTTGCGGCTCAGATTTCTGCTAATGCTGCTGTTGCTGCTGCTGAATGTAATGTGCCGTATTTGATGCTGGTGCGTCCTGCTTGGGAGAGGGTGGAGGGCGATCGCTGGATTGATGTTGCCAGCCACTCGGAGGCTGCAAAGGCTTTATTAGGGCAGTCTCAGCGGGTGTTTCTCACGATTGGTAGGCAGGAATTGGCTGCTTTTGCTGGTTTGGATGCTATTTGGTTTTTGATTCGGGCGATCGATCCTCCGGCACTCAATTCTCCTATTCCTAATGGTAAATTGTTGTTAGCTAGGGGGCCTTTTTCTTTGGAAGATGAGCGCCAATTACTATTAGAATATCAGATTGATACTATTGTTAGTAAAAACAGCGGGGGCGGTGCTACTTATGCGAAAATTGTGGCGGCTAGGGAACTGGGAATTCCGGTGGTGATGGTGCAGCGGCCGCCGATTGCGGATGTTGAAAAAGTTGATGATGTTGCAGGGGCGATCGCTTGGTTAGTTAAGCAGTTATGATATCAAATCCGTTAGCATTGGAATAGTAAATTCGAGTTCAATGTTGACTGTTGACGGTTGACTGTTCACTGTCAACCGTCAACATCATAAGGAGTGTTACCGGAAATGATATGAGTAGGGTTTCAAACATCAGCCAGGTTATGTCTTTGAGTAATAGTTGATTTCCTGGCTGGATGATTATTTCTTTTAGTTCTAGCTGCATATTTTGACTATTTTAATATGATTTGAAATATAAAATAATTTAAGTTAATAGATTTTAGCAATTCTGAATTTATACGGAATTGCTGTTAGAGATTAAGATTAAATTTATTGAAAATTAGGGTAGCGTTGGGCAATCATTTCCTTCAGCAGTTCTCATCCCTCCTATGAGAGTTTCTACCCTCGCACACTGCTTACCACCGCCGTTAAAAGGAGAAACTGCGACTATAAATGAAGTTCTATCTGGATTGCCTTGGTAATCAAAAGTGAGCGATCTCTGAGCCAGTGTAGGATTAAGTTGACTAAAGGTAAGCGCAATAGTGCCGGGTGGAATTTCGCCTCCACCATCTAACTTTTGCTCACTACCACCCGTAGCTAGTGGCGGGTTAAACGTGACCGTTGGCGGGTCAACAGGCGGAGTAGCATTAGGATCATAATTGAATGTAACTGTGACAGTGCTCTTAGTTCGCTTTGCTTCGCTTTGTGCTAGTCGTAATGATTGGAAAACGCGATCGTTCACAGTGCGAACTCTTTGTCTGTTGATGAATGCCAGCCAGCTTGGAGCCGCGATCGAGCTTAATATACCTACGATTAACGCTATCACCAGCACTTCTAAAAGCGTGAATCCTCCATCCCCTTTTCTGGATGCATTTTTCTTGAAATTAGGGTTTGCTTTTGTTGCAGAAATCTGCAAAACTTTTAATAATATTGGGGTTTTCATTTTAGTCTCCTGTTTTATCTGCTAGTTGCGCGCTTCGGCAATCAGTTTTAGACATCAGTTATCTTCCTCGCGCGCCTAGACCTTGTACTTGAACGGTTGCTGTGGGAAAAAACGCCGATCTGCTGGTTTGGAACTCAGCATTGTTGGGTTGAAGGCGACGCAGGCTGTTTCCTCTGATGGTAACTCTAGCTATGTTTTGAGAGGTATCTACACAAGCGTAAAAGCTATTTGTATTGTCTGGGTTGGCTATTTTTAAAGTGGTTTCTAAGACTGGGGAGGTTGTCGTTGTCCCTGGTACTTGGGCTGTGGGATTGCCTAGAGCTCTTTGGCACTCGTCATTTGGAGGTGGTGGTACTAATGCACTTTGGTCTATGTAATTAACTAGCACTTGAGGGTTTGACCCCGTAAAACTTGAATTTGTAAATCCCGCTGGATTTGTCACGTTCTGGGTTGGCTGGTTCCAGTCAAAGTTTAAATTAAAAGCGGCACTATGTCTTTGACCATCTTTTGCCTCATTATCATCGAAGTAACGAGTGGCGGCAGTCGTTCCTGCTGGGTTTTTCATGATGCCCTCGCTAATTTCATAGCGCTCAATGCGTGTGGGACAAGGGGCTCCTGATGGTTGACACCAAATAGAATTAAGATTGTTTTCTCTAACCTGGTAGTAAGCAACTAATGAGCGAGTGTATGTGTCATTGCAATTATTTGCGTTATTGACGTTACAGTTGATTGGCAGTGTGCGAGTAGCCGGATTCGTATCTACAGAGACAGCATCTCTAATCTGCTTGCGTTTCCAAAATACCAGAATAGGAGTTGCGTTTGGAGCGCTAGGAAGCGGAGTTGGGCTGCTGTTAATAGCAGTAATGTCAGCGTTATCGTAAATATAAATAGCTTGACTCAAATCTTGGGCGATGAAATCAAGTGCCGCCTGAAGGTCTTGCTCGGTATTTGACTTGACTTGTTCCCTCCTGTCGGTATTCAGCATATCGACTACAAAACCGAGCATCGGCGTAATGATTAAAAACGCCATAATTGCTCCGACTAATAGCTCCACTAGAGTCATGCCCTTGTCTGTTTGAGCTGAGCCTGAGCGGTTTCGCTGGTGATGAGTTTTCAGAAGCAACCTGAGTAAAGTTTTCATTTTGACTGTTTCCTTTGGCGAGTGGTTGGGAGGGATTTTAATCTAATAACACTCACTGTAATTATGGGCATACAGTAGTTCATGATGGTTATCTGAGGCGATCGGAGAGTGAGCGATACGAGGGATCTCCCGTGGCGGGAATCTCTGTAGACATTTCTACTACTGGCATTGTCCGATCGCCCAAACCTGAACCCACAACAGATTGCTTTTTCCCAGTCCTTGGGGTCGGATTCAAAGTTACACCCGAAGCAAAGGAATCAGCCCTATAAACCCGGACTAAGAGCTGGTAGCCTTTTGATGTTGGATCGCCACCAGTAATAGATGTATCTGGATTTAGCCAAGCGCCCTGAACGTAAAAGTCTTTGGGGCTACTCGTGTTACAACCTCCTCCGTCCATGTCAACGCAGTATGTCTGGTTGACTGTCGGAACTGGTGCATCCGCCAACACGCCTCCTGCAGGGATTGGGAACCCTGAGCCACCGAATTTGATCGCCTCCGTCCTGAGAGCGTCTATGTAAGTTCTCGCCGCCTGCGTGGCCAGTTCCGTCCGCCGCGCTTGTACGCGAGTCGCTACTGAGAAAGCCATCACCGGGGCGATCGCAATCATCAGCACCGAAACTACAATCATCGCTACCAATGACTCGATAATCGTGTAGCCACCATCTCGTGACTGGGATAAATTTTGCTGTTGTTGTCGCTTAGTCATAAATAGGACTCCAGTAATTGCGCGGCGGAAAGTTAGAGGGTTAAGTCGGGCAGCCACTGCGAATGGAAGTGGCATTTTGATTGGCATTCGGCTGATCTGGAGCCACAGTGCCGCACATCAAAGTTGTTACCCACGGGTCATTGCGGGATACTTCCCGGAAATACTCGGCAGGCTGAGTCTTTGTCGAAGGAGTAGTGAACCTTTGAGTAAACAAGTCAGGTGGCTGAGATAGCAGGCCCACATCATAACCCCAGTTCCGGGCGGGCGGGCTGAAGTAGGGAATCAACCCAGAGCCAGCATCGGTGTTGTATGTGGTTGGGATAACGGGTACTCCCGGAATTTGAAACAGGCTCGCTAAGGCAGATGTGCCCTGCGGCAGAATTGGTTGATAAGGGGCTGTGCTGAAAGCGCTGCGATTTTGCTGGATGAAAGAGCCTCGGATATTAGTAGTCACTCCCCCGTTATTCCAGCTTTCCAAGAATCGGGGCAAGTTTTGCAACCCACCGTTAAAGTCTCCACTGTTAGCGTTGAGTGCCCGTGAAGGAGTGTCGCCAGCTCCAATGATCAGATTAAAGGTGGTATTTACAGCTTGGGGTATCCATCCTGTTAGTCTGACATTAATACCTCTTGGCATTGTATTCCCGCCTGAAGCGGTGGCTGCTCCCACAGTTTGGATCTGCGGGACTGGCAGCAGTAAGGGCTGTGACCCATTATAGGGTGGTACTAATAGCGGAGTTGGGGGTGGATCGGCTGCCGATCCTATTGCCGAATTTGCGGGTATTGATGCCACTAAATTTGGTAGCGGTACATTGGCGCCGTCTAGGGTGTTGGGAGAGTTTAACCGATATGGGAGATTTGTGCCATCAAACCTGACGGCACCCCCAGTAGTTGCCGCAAACCACAGAGAGTTAGCTTTAGGGGCACCAATACCCGCAGCAATAGCGTTTGCAGCAGAAATCCCTAAAGGCTGTGGATTCGCGGGCGTGTTTAACGGGGGTGGAGTAGCTGCTGTTCTTGAAAAAGCTACGCGGCGGGGGAATCGCTGCAATGTCGGCACTGGGGGATCGACCGTTGACCCAGCTTTAAAACGGGTAGTAGGGGTAGTAACGGGTGACGCATAAGTTGGGTCCGCTGCGATCGCGGCGGCTGCCGTCAGTGTTGCTTGCGGATCGACATACCAGTCAGCATCGGTACACGCAGCTACCGGGATTTTTGTGCAAACTTCCATTACATACTCTGGGAAATTCCCGCGCCGCTGCACCGGCGTGACAAAGTTGTTGAAGTAGGAACTCCATAGCCGGGGCGCGGGAGCTGCCGCCACGTAGGTAGCGTCTGTCACCGTTACACCGCTAGCATTTGTGGTACCTCGTAAATTGAGGTTGTCTGAAAACGCCCCGCTCGAAAGTCCGTTAGTAACAAAGTTGTTGTTGAAAAATCCTTGCTGTCTGCGGGGTAATACAGCAGCAGCGCCCGCATTGTTTCTCAGATCAAAATCTCCCTCGTTGCGGAAGCCAAAACGGTAATTTTGCGATAGGAGGGTGACGGCATCTGCCAGCACTGTTGCCGGTCTCCAAAAGTCTCCCACGGTACAGTTCGGAAGCCTCGGATCGCTGGCGCGGCAGGCAAAGTTGGAGTTAAGGGTATTGCCGCGAGTGTAAAAATTTCCCCAGGTTGGGTCCACAATAGTGTTAAACTCTTCCACTGGTGCAAAAGCGGGTGTAGTACCCGGAGCAGCGGGCGGGAAGTTGCCGTGAAGGTTAAAGGTTCCTTTGATGTAAGCCGGCAAATTCGATACCAGGGTCAGTCCTTTTTCTATGACTACAGCATTTAGGTTCGCTGGTGCTGTGGGGGTGGCGCCACCGCGAAATAGCTGCTGACCGTTAATCAGGACAATGCCGTTAGGCTTGCGGGTGGGGTCGAGCAGGTTGTCTCCAGGACTAATAGTTCTGTCCGTCAATCGAGAATTCGATCGAGAGCTGCGATCGGGCAGCGCGTCGTCCCGGCTAGCATAAATAATCCCGCTGTTTGGCAGCAACCACTCGGTCGTACTACCTTGGGGTCCGTTGCCGCGCAAAACATTGATATCTAGCTGAGTGGCCCGAATTTCTAGGGGTTCCCGTTCTTCTAGGGGTTGGTTGTAATTGCCTGTTAATTGTGCTGCTTGGGGGGCTGGGGCTGGCTGAGGGAGGGGACTGCTGAGCGTAAAGGCTTCGTTGACGATCGTCCTCGTGTCGTCGCGATCGATCGCCTTGACTTCTCTGCCGTTGACAAATGCTACTTCTTGAATTGCGCCGTGGGGAATCACTGCGGGCTGGGGAGCGCCTATCGAGCCGTCAAGTATTTGTAGCGCACAATTAGTTGAGTCAATAGCTGCTTGTTGTGCTAGGGTGCGAGCCGTAGGAGCCACCTGGAGGGCGGTTCTCAACGGCCCGTTGGCAAACCTACCGTCTGGAAAAACCATGTTAGCCTGGGCTTCCAAAATAGCGTCTCCACCGCCCAGCAAGCCTGTCGCCAGGTCCAGGTTTGAAGCAGGAACCCCCAACTGCGGTCTTGGAGGGCCGTAGGTGATGCCGTTGTTAGAGCCGATAAAAGCCTGCTGTCTTCCCAGTGTTGCTGCGCGTGTTGCCAACTCGGGTGCGAGCCCTCCCTGTCCGCTGACATCGGGCAGATCGGGCAGCGCTCCCGCCAAGATGTTTCTCGCTGTGGAAGCGTTGCTGGGGTCGTAGTAGCTGCTGACGCAGGCCAGGGGGGTTTGAGTTGGTTGAGCTCCTGGTGCTAGTGCTACTGGGTCGAAGGCGTCGTTTGCGTAGTGATAAACTGCCGTTGCCCGCATCCGCAAGTCGCCTTTGGCAAATTTGCGATTGGCATTATTGGGGGCGTTTAGGTTTTCATTAACAAAATTAGGATTTGTTTCTGCTGCTGGCAGGGCCGTGGCGTCTGGCATAGCGGGGAGTGCCACCGGCGGCGACCAAATAGGGTTCCAGTTTCCCCAAGTTCCTGGGGCAACACCACCCGCCGCTACAGTACCGTTGTTCCATACTTGAGAACCAAGACCCAGCGGTGACATCGGCATCGAGTCGGGCCACACGACGCGGTACTGTTCGACAGTCGGAGTTTCCGGGTCGTCGTAAGTATTGTTGACAGTGAAAGCAGTACCCCTCGATGCGGGGCCGCTTTTCAATCTCCCACCAGCGGCAGGAGCAGGCTCTATCCAGGTAGGCGGCGGTAGGAAAGAATTAGTGCGATCGTACACTCCTGCACTGGTAATTACCCGCAGACCACCAACACCGTCAAGGGCACTTCGCGGTCTTTCAGCGGCGCTTTTTTCCCAGAAACCATCGCTGAAAGAGTTTGGGTTGCCTGGTGCTTCGCCTAAACCGTTGCCGCGGTCTGTTGCTCCCACGTCAGCAAGTTTAGTCACTTGCGGTGTTCGGGTGCGAATTCCGCCGTCTTGCCATGGAGTGGTGCCATCTACTTGCTGAGGATCATTAGTAAAGCTAGTACCGTTCCACCGCAGTGCTGGCAAGTTGTTACCCACTGTGACTCGATTGCCCAAGAAATTTTCGCTCTCAGTAAGTTCTAACTCCTCCGGGTTTTCGGCTGGTAGCTGAGCTGGACGAATAGTGAGTCCCGCCCCCCCAGTAGCGCCTACTGTCGCTGTTCCATTAGGAAGGCTCCAAGTATTATCTGCGGGTCTGAGACTGTTGTTACCGGCGTCTTGAATTCTGTAGGAAGTGTTCGGTACATTCGGAGGTAAATACTTTCCGTTGACCGCGCTGGTGAGGGGTGCTTCTGCAAAAGTAACTTTCCGCAGCCGTTCTCTAAAATAATCTTGTAATGCTTGATCGCGACTCTGACTCTTGGGAGGCTGCATTGCTTGCTGAACAGAAACTGGGTCGTTAGTAGCTGGACCTGCGTCTATTTGACCCTGTACCAAGGCAGCTAACCGCTCGGAGTAAGCGTTGTTGTTGTACAGTACCTGAAGGCTGTTTTCCCCGACAGATTGATTGGCGGTGTCAATTGCGGGTGCATTTGTATTGGGTTGGTTGGCGTCGGCTAGAGTTTTGAAAAGATGTACTTCCACCGGATTTGTCAGCGCATTGCTGCCCGACCACCCGTTAACAACATTACCCCCTACGATAATTCTGCTATTTTCTTGATCGTAAAAACAAGATTGCTTGCTGCTGACTTCAAATAGTCTGATGCTTCTAGCACCATTCAATCCCGATACCAAGAAGTTGCTATTTGTCAATATCCGTCCGTTTAGATTCAACGGAGGTCCAGGCGATATATCTAAGTCGTCTTCATATACAACCGCATTGTTGGTGAGGGGAATGCGGCTTTGATCTTGCTGGTATTCGAGAGCCGATATGCTGGGGGTTCCTGGGAAAGCTTGAAAATTGTTGGGGGGGTTCAAGCCGTTTGCTATATCGTCCTGTGTAATCGGTACGTTAACCGTGTAAACAAAGAAACTTTTCTGCAGCCTGCCACTTATTCTTTCCCAACCAGAGTCCCCTACCAAACTTGCAACGGTACCTTCTCCTTGAGCACAGGCTGGGTTGGTGGTTCCTGTTCGCATGGGCGGTGTTCTGGCATCCAGTTCCCTTCTCGATCTTGGAGTTACACTTTTTGGAGTACGAAAGTAGATTCCGTAAAGAGTAAAAGTGTCAAATATACCGTCGTTATTGGTATCGACGGGATATCTCCAGGCAGTATTTAGCGCTTCATTTTCTACTCCGGGCGCGCTAAAAAGCGAGCCTTTTGGGTCGTCAGTAAGGCTGATACCATTTCCAGAAAGATCTGCTCTGAGTACCAAGCGCTCTTCGTCTCCAAATGTATACAAATCTGGGTTTGTAGGAGTTGGGGTGGCTGGGTAAGACGACATTGCCAGGTACAATTGTCGATCTGAGGGAGTACCCGTCACTAGGTTGCCTTCCCCCACCAGATATTGAATTTTCGCTTTTGCCCGATCGAGCGCGGGAGTGGCAGCCGCCAGCACCTGCTGGTTCACGCGCACGTTACGCGCCGTATTAGCCCGATCAAAAGATCGCAGCGTAATCGCCACAGTCAACAATATCACTACCAGCAACACCATCGTCACCGTCGGCAGCACAAACCCCGCCATCGGTAGTCTTGCCCTGCGGCCCATAGCCATCAGCGCTTGCAGCATTGCTCTCATCAGCCGCTTGGCCCCGGATCTGGTAACACCAGCAATCCGCCGCAGCAGGGATACGATAACTTTGGATAATTTGCTCTTAAACATTGACGCCTTCCTGAATAATTTCAGAGATGGTATTGCAGGTAGTTACTGCTCGACAGTACAATCCCATCTTTATTGTTCCCATTTTTTGCAACTTGCATATCAGCCTCTTGCACAAATTTCAATCTGTACTTTGGCTGAAAAATAAAACCCACAAACCCGCAACCAAAACCACCGCCGATAATATATTTTTCAGAGAAAGATTTGCCCAGCAAGGATGAGAGTTCCCTAACTCCACTCTAATCTAGTTAAATAGAAATGTCAGTACCAAGATTGAGAGTGAATTAGATCACCCCAAAACAGTGATCGCGATCTTATCCGACGTATTTCCCAGCCCGCCCAGACCGGCTTTGTTTGTGTAGGCTCGGTTTCAACCACCGGAATCTAGAATGTAGAGTGGGCGATCGAATTGTGGTTAGGCGTATCGGTGCGATCAAATCTAAATTGGGCGATCGAATTTCCGCGATGCCTCAAAGTGCGATCGAATTGCCGTAATGCCCCCAAGTGCGATCGAATTTTCGTTTTACCCCGGCGCACTGTCAGTACAAGTGCCAAATATAAACCTACCACCCCACCCATGAAACAAACTCCCAAACCCCCCGACTTCATCATCATCGGTGCCCAAAAAGGCGGCACAACCTCTCTGTACAATTACCTAATCCAACATCCCCAAATCGCCCCCGCCGCCCAAAAAGAAATCCATTACTTCGACTTAAAATTCGACAAAAGCCCAGACTGGTACTATGCCCAATTTCCCCAGCCCCAAACAAGCGAAAATCTACTAACCGGAGAAGCCAGCCCCTACTACATCTGTCACCCCCAAGTTTCGCAACGAATCCACGATTTATGCCCGAAAGTTAAAATAATCGCCCTGCTGAGAAACCCAGTAGAACGCGCAATTTCCCACTATTATTACTATATCAAAATAGGCTACGAATCCCTATCATTAGAAAGTGCGATCGCCGCAGAACCCGAAAGACTCCAAGGCGAAATAGAAAAACTCCTAGCCAACCCAAACTACTACAGTTACGAACACCAACACCACAGTTATCTAACCCGCGGCATCTACGCAGATCAACTCCCAGCCTGGATGAAACTTTTTCCCAAATCACAACTTTTAATCCTCAAAAGCGAAGACTTATATACCAATCCCTTCGGCACATACAACAGCGTCTTAAAATTTCTAGAATTGCCGCCGCACCAACTACAAACCTACGAAAAATACAACGCCACCCAATATCCCCCCATCAGCGAGACAGTATACGAGCAATTGAGAACATATTTTCGATCGCACAACCAAAGACTAGCCGAAATGTGCGATCGAGATTTCGGCTGGGATTAAAATATTAAGCAGCGGCCGTAGCATTTGCTTCCAGAGGCTCGATTTCCTCCGGCGTAGCGTGACGGCGCGGATCATTAAAGCTGCGTGCCGCTAGCCAGTTAGAATTTTGCGCCGCCTCGCAACCAATCACGTAAAGCGAAGATTGGTTAAAAGCAGCCCAGAGAGCATCACAAGCCTGTTTATCCATCAGTGAATCGGCGCTCGGGCGATCGTGAATCAGAGCAAATAAATCAAACTCATTTCGTTTTGGATTCCACTGATATTGCAAAGTAGGAGCATAACCCATTTCGATCAATTGTGCGATCGCGCGATCGGGCGTATATCCGTCCAAATGCACCCGATTGAGATAGATAGACACTTGGACATACTCATCTCTGGCAGGTAGCAGTCGGTAATTCGAGTTAGTCATCATTATTGGTCTCCGTGCAGTATTGACACTCCCCGGCCTTGAAGGCGCGGGGATTCTTGGATCAATCAGTCGATTTGCTCGTTGATGCTGCCATCAAAGAGTAGAGATCGGTCTGTCCCCAAGCGTTGATTTCGGTGTGCCCCACCGTATTTAAATTCAAATTAATTCCTGCTTGCTTCAACCCTTTAACCAAAATATTGCGAGCTGCGTTGTAGTCACGATCTAACGTCGCACCGCAATTGCAAATATGGGTTCTGGTTGATAGCGTTTTCTTGACAGTATTGCCACAACTTGAACAATCTTGCGAGGTGTATTGAGGTGGAACAGCAATTACTGTTTTGCCGTACACATTTCCAAAATACTCCAAATAATGATCAAGTTTGTGACCACGCTGCATCGCTAATCGACTTAGCAAGTTTATGGTTTTTGACCATATTCGGTACTTGAAGGTCTTCATAGGCTACAAAATCGCTAGATTTTACCGCGCACAACGCCGTCTTTATGGCGAAGTCTTTACGCTGCCGACTAACCTTCAGGTGCTTTCTTCCTAACTTGTTGATCGCTTTTTTTCGATTGCCAGAGCCTTTCTTCTTTCGAGAAACTCGCTTTTGCAATCTCTTCAAAGCTTTTTCACTTTTTCGGAGGTGGCGAGGGTTCGCGACTGTTTCGCCATCGCTATCGGTATAGAAATGGTTCAATCCCACGTCTATTCCAATAGCTTTACCAGTCGGAATAAGTTCCTCTTTTCGCTCCACATTGATGCAAAGTTGTGCGTAGTATCCGTCGGCACGACGCACAACTCTGATTCGCTTAATCTCATCTGGTGCATAGAAATGCAAATCCCGACTACCGACTAATTTGAACTTTCCAGCAGCAAAGCCGTCCTTAAATGTCAAACATCTTTTGTCGGCAGAAAGTAGCCATCCTGATGTTTTGTATTCGACAGAGCGAGTATTTTTCTTAAACTTTGGGTAGCCTTTTTTGCCTGGTGTTTTTGCTTTGCAATTAGCGAAAAAACGTTGGATAGCAAAAATGGCACGTTCGGCAGAAGCCTGACGTGCCATTGAGTTAAGCTTGCCTGCCCATTCAAACTCTTTTGCCATAATGGCGCATTGTTTGTACAGATCAATTAGCTTAACTCCTTGATTGTCTATCCAATATCTAAGAGTTTTGTTTCGGACAAATTGAGCTGTTCTGATCATCTCGTCGATGACCCGATATTGCTCGGCTTTGCCTTTCAACTTAAACTCTAGAACTATCATGACAAAATCTTATCACTTTTGCGAAAGCTTTTAGTTACAAAATACGTATATTTAACAATTATTTGCAATAAGTGGAAATTAAAGCCGTCCTAGAAGGACGGGGCTTTAGACCCAATTTTTTGGTAATAAGAGCGGCCTGCAATATCGGGGCGTTTTTCAGCCTTCATTTTTTGCTGAGCACATCGTCGCTTAGCATAAAGGTCTTTTTCAATTTCAGTCTCGCCAGGGGCATAAAAAGGACGGTGAGGAAGCAGTTCGGCTTCTAAATCCTCCCAAGATTTCTCTGGGTTGTCTGAATCTCTCAGCATTTGTCCCTCGCGGTTTGTTCGAGGATGCCGTTTATTCGATATAGTCGATCGGTCATCAGTCTGTTTCCTCAGTTTTGGCGATCGTCTTGACGCGCTGGGGCTTTGGCTCTAAAACGGGTTCGTTTTCCTGTAACCAAGTTTCGATGTACTCCAACAGAACCTCATTCATGCTGAGGCTACGCATGGCGCAAGATGCTTTGAACTTGGCTCTTGTCTCTTCAGGTAGATAGATTTTTACGGACACAGTTTTACTTGTAGTCAAAGTTTCCATATCGCTATATCGATTTGTCTATGTGTCTAGCCTGACACACAGGCGCGCGATCGGATAGGGGCGCTTGTCGATATAAGGACTTATCGGCTTGTCCCTATATCGATATAATAACAGACATAGCCAAAAAACGACAACCGCGCCGAGTTAAACGCCATTGCCGTTTCCCTACATTTGACAAAAAATAGCTTGACATCCAAATCTTCTTGTGCTAGCTTGTCAAATAGTATTGTGTTTAATCCACAAATCGCAGCACTTCACTCATGTTCACAGCCAAGTTCACAGCCAACAGCTATTTTTATTTTTGGTACAGCAAAGTTCGCCCGGAGTGAATTTGCAATTCACTGTGAACATCCGGGCGAACCGCAGATTAACACCTGCGGTTTTGTTTTTTCTACTTCTTTACCCAACAACCAATCGAGCACAAGCGAAAACAGCAATGACATTATTCAGTAACTGGTATTACGGCTTTTATTTTTGGCCCCACAGGAGTTCTGGGTAAATTGTCGTGCTGTCTTTTCGCACCAACCCGGAACTCCTTAAAAGTTCCGGGTTTTTTGTTGTCAACCACCCACTTAAATTTCCAGGAAAATTCCCTCATGTTAGAAGCCAAACTCGTAACCAAATCTCATCCCGAACACCAAACAATTGTCAAACTCTCAGAAACAGTCTCAGTCGGCGGCACAGAATTATTAATCATCGGCGGCCCCTGTACCGTCGAAAGTTCCCACCAAATGGAAACAGTCGCCCGCCAACTATCCGCCGCATCGGTGCAAGCTTTGCGAGGCGGAGTCTACAAACCTCGCACATCTCCCTATTCTTTCCAAGGCATGGGAATTGAGGGACTAGAAATTTTAGCCGATGTCAGCCGCCGTTACAGTTTACCCGTCGTGACAGAGGTAATGTCGATCGCCCAAATCGAGCCAGTTGTCACCTATGCTGATATGCTGCAAGTAGGTAGCCGCAATATGCAAAACTTCGAGTTACTAAAGGCGATCGGTCAAGCCGGAAAACCAGTCCTACTAAAACGCGGCTTGTCAGCCACAATCGAAGAATTTGTGATGGCCGCCGAATACATTCTCAGCCACGGAAATCCTCATGTAGTTCTCTGCGAAAGAGGCATCCGCAGCTTCGACAATTACACGCGAAACGTATTAGATTTAGGTGCAGTCGTAGCGCTGAAACAGTTAACTCATTTGCCAGTAATTGTAGACCCTTCTCACGCCGTCGGCAAGCGAGAATTAGTCGCACCACTAGCCAAAGCAGCGGTTGCTTGCGGTGCAGACGGATTAATTATTGAGTGTCACCCGCAACCCGAAAAATCGGTTTCTGACGCGCGGCAAGCTCTTTCTTTACCAGATATGGTAGATTTAGTTGCGAGTTTGCGGCCTGTAGCCGCCGCCGTTGGGCGCCGCATACCCGATATTAATGTGCCTTCAGAGGTATTAAGTTTGAAGTGATATTGGTAGGAAATAATCTATAACTTTTAACGTCAAACTCTCAAGTCGGTTAAAACCGACTTGAGCTTTGAGGCAGGGGTTTAAACCCCTGCCGAAATCGTGAAAAGCGCGTGTTTCACGAATTTAGATTAAAATAAAAAATAATACTGTCATCTACGAAATTTTGCTGAATTATGGCAATACTACTTAACGTTCCCTCGATCGTTTGCTCTGGCTGCGCTGATACAATTACCAAAGCCATCAAAACTGTTGACTCCGATGCTACTGTGAATGTGGATGTCGCAGCTAAGACTGTTACAGTAGAAGCTCAAGCTTCTGAAGAGTCAATTTCACAGGCGGTTGTTGCTACGGGCCACACCGTCCAAGATTAATATCTAGTTGGGTGGGGGCGGGTTTACGAGATTATTGGTCTTAGGCCGAGATTATTGGTAAAACCAGCCCCTACAAAATTTTAAATCCATTACCAATGCCCAATGCCCAAAAGATTATTCTTCGTCTAAGTGTTCGGCGACTGCTTGGTAAAGTTCCAAAACGTGGCGATCGAGTAAACTATAAAAAACTTGTCTCCCAACCTTGCGGTAACTTACCAACCGCATCGCCCGCAATGCCCGCAACTGATGCGATACTGCTGACTCGCTCATACTCAACGCTGCAGCCAAGTCACACACGCACAGTTCTTGTTTGGCCAAAACAGACAGCAGCCGCAGGCGGTTCGCATCTCCCAAAAGACTGAAAAACTCTGCCATCCGCTGGGCTTTTGCGGTGTTGAGAACTTGTGTTTGGATGTCCCCGGCCCGCAAACAGTCAACTAGGTGCGATGGCTCGCACGTTGGTGTATCGTTTTGTTCGTGAGACTGACTTATCGCTCCATTAACAGCAGAGTTAGGTGACATCTTTTCCCGGCTAGTTTTAATTCTCATTTTCATTTTAGTGCGATCGACAAACCTTTTGTAACAAAACTTTTACATTCCCTTGACATACATCTGAATATATGTTCAGATATTAGTAGAGACAAACAACCCCACCAGGAGAATCTAAAATGACTACCGCCACCCAAACCAAATGTGCCTGTCCTTCATGCTCGTGCGTTGTCAACGTCAGTGCAGCCATTGAAAAAGACGGCAAAACATACTGTTCCAGTGCTTGCGCTGAGGGCCACCCCAACGGCCAAGGCTGCGGCCACGCCGGCTGCGAGTGCCACAAATAAACATTCGGCTTCAGAAAAGGTTAATCACCAACTGCAAAATATATCCAAAGGGAGATGCGAACCGCGCATTTCCCAATTTTTTTGCTTTTAGGTTAAAGAAAAGTTAAAATAAAGCTAACTTAAGGTTAAGACTGCATTAATAGACTAAATACAAAGCGAAAAAGCACAATTGCTACTTACGCAATACAATAGAAGCAAGTTAGCGCCGCGATACTGAGTACAAATAGTGCTATTTACAGCAGAGACCAAACCAAAAGTTGAATACCAAAAGTTTAATTAGGAGGGGGCAATGAAAGAGCGGGAAGATTTTTTACATCCTCGCAATCGCTACTACGGTGATTTCACGCCAGAAAACTTGGCGTTTAATGCCAACTTGCAGGAGTTTGCTCAAAAAATAACTTATATTTGCTCGCTGGAAACTGGGGGGAAAATTAGCGCTGAGAAAGCCTATAAAGATATTAAGATGCTTTGGAAAGACTTAAAATCCTCTAAGAAGCAATTGGGAATTGGCCAAAAACCCCCCAGTACCGAGGAGGAAAATTCACCTTAAAGTCATCGCAGCCAAACGTAGATAAGACGGCGGTTGAAACCGCGCCTATAAAAACGAAGTCCGCCGACGCGGACTGAAGAAAATAATATAATTTTAACCGCCCTGTCTTCAAACCGCGGAGGCGGTTTTTGTTTGTCTAGCCGCAGTTTCAACCGCCGACTTTTTCTATGGTTTCGGAGTTGGTGTTGCTTCTCCTGCAAACGGAGTACAATTTCCGCCGAGGCCTGAAGTAATCGCGCAAGTATTAGTTTTCAGCATTCCCTGATATGTATCAGCACCGGTACCTGGGCCGCCCAACTCGTCGCTATAAAGTTCCTTGTCGGAAATTTCGACATTTGCCTCCCTCGCCACAGTCTCCATCAACTTCGGATTAGTTGTAGTTTCGGCAAAAATTGTCGGCACTCCTGCAGTCTTAATTTGTGATGACAATTCGGCAATTCTGGCGGCTGTGGGCTGTTCTTCTGTTGTGACTCCCTGCAAAGCTCCAGCAACCTCTAAACCGTAAGCATCGGCATAGTAACTCAGTGCATCGTGAGTTGTGACTAATTTGCGTTTCTCCGCAGGAATTGTCGCTATTTGTGCTTTGATCCAATTATCTATTTTTGCTAAATCATTGGTTAATTTCGTGGCATTTGTGGTATAGAGTTGAGCATTAGTTGGAGCAACTTTGATCAATTCGTCGCGAATTGTTTCTACCATCCATACACCATTTTGAGCGTTGTGCCAAACGTGAGGATCAGGAACTTTTTCGCCTGCTGCATGGGGTTTGTCTTCCGCTTTCTCTTCGCCGTGTTCGTGTTCGCCCATTAGAGGTTTGGGAACGGCGAGTTCGTGTACGGCGATTTTGGGTGCGGAATTACTGCTGGATTTAATTAATTTAATGATGCTGGGTTCGTGGTCGTAGCCGGCGTATAAAATCAAATTTGCTGTTTCAATCGCTTTACTGTCTTCCGGCTTGGTTTGGTAGGCGTGGGGGTCTTCTCCGGGCTTGATTAGACAGGTGGTGTCGATCGAGCTTTGGGCAATTTCCTTAGTAATATCGCAGATCACACCAGTCGTGGCGACGACTTTCGGTAAGTTAGCCACGGGACTCACTTGAGTTTGAGTGGCGCTGGGACTCTGGGGCGTGGAATTGCTGGGTTTGGGGGCGGAAGTGCACCCAACCAGTCCGAAACCCATCGCCAAAACAGCCGTACTGCAAAATCTGCCAGTTTTTCCAGACAATTTTTTTAACATTTCACCTTTGGAACGATAATCGTTATTGCTTTTTCGAGTTATCCTATTGTAGTAGCTACGAACAAGAATCGTTCTCAAAATCGGGAATTATGTTAGAAGTGCAAGACTTGGCTGTGAATTATCGAGGAATTTCGGCCCTTAACAGCGTGAATTTCCAGTTAGAACCCGGACAATTAACCGGTGTATTCGGCCCCAACGGCGCGGGGAAAAGCACGATGGTGAAAGCGATGCTGGGATTGATTCCGGCGTGTCGGGGTTTGGTAAAATATCAGGGGCGGTTGTTGAAGGAACAGTTGTCGCGGGTGGCCTATGTGCCGCAGCGATCACAAATTGACTGGGATTATCCGATTACTGTGCAAAACGCGGTGATGATGGCGCGGACTGTCCAGACTGGTTGGTTTCGATCACCCTCGAAGCAGTCCCAAGAATTGGTCAAAGCGGCTTTGCTGCGGGTGGGAATGTGGGATTTGCGCGATCGGCAAATTGGCGAACTCTCCGGCGGACAGCAGCAGCGGATTTTCTTAGCAAGGTCGATCGCCCAACAAGCCGACTTATTCTTCTTCGACGAGCCCTTTAGTGCGATCGACAAAGCAACAGAAGAGATTATATTCGATATTTTTGCCGAACTCAAAGCCGAAAATAAAACATTGCTAGTAATTAGTCACGATTTAGGCGAAACTTTAAAAAAATACGACAATTTATTGTTGTTAAATAAGCATTTAATTGCCGTTGGTTCCAGCCGAGAAGTTCTCACCGCCGCCAATATTCAAAAAGCCTATGGATACGATTTAAGTTTAGTTTCAGCCTAAGCAAAATGGGATTATTCTCACCGTAGGGTGCGTCGCTACGAAATTGTCGATTTCCCTTGATAATTTTTCAATGGCGACACAACAGCTAAATCCGTTGCCGAACATCCGTTAAATCCCGTACATTGCTCATTGCCGAACTTCCTTCTTCTATAAATGTTAAACCTACTAATTGAGCCACTACAATTCGAGTTCATGCGAAATGCGATCGCCGTCGGCATTTTGCTAGGAATTCTCTGCGCCGTGGTTGGCTCCTACTTAATTGTACAGCAAATGGGAATGATGGTTGACATGATAGCCCATTCAGTATTAGCAGGATTGCCGGTGGCTTTTTCTTTAGGTTTCAATATTTCGCTCGGCGCCTTTATATCAGGAATTATCAGCGCGGTAATTATGGCGTGGATTCAATCGCAATCGCGCCTTAAAATTGATGCAATTATGGCATTAATTTTGTCTACATTTTTAGCAATTAGCGTCACGCTGATTAGCCTTTTGCGGACTACAAAATTAGACTTAGATGGGTTTTTATTCGGCAATATCTTGTCAGTTGCACCGACTGATGTGCAGCAGACTTTTGTCATAACTGTGATTATTTTGGTCGCGGTTAAACTCTTTTACAAAGAACTGCTATTCTATACTTTTGACCCGTTGGGCGCGCAAGCCTGCGGTTTGCCTGTAAACTGGATTTATTTGGGGATGATTTCGGCGATTACGCTGACGATTGTTGCGAGTTTGCAAACTGTGGGGGCGCTGTTAGTAATTTCGCTGTTAATCGGGCCGGGAATTACGGCATATTTGTTGGTAAAAGAGCTGCATTTAATGATGGGATGGGCAGCAATTATTGGAATTACAGCTAGTGTGACGGGGATGTATCTCAGCTATTATTGGAATATGCCGTCGGGTGCGGCAATTGTGTTGGTTGTTTTTGGATTATTTTTAGTAGCTTTGCTGTTCAGTCCCAGTCAAGGAATTTTGACTAGAAAGAAAGGAGAGTGAGTACCGAGATTGTTGGTGAGGGAGGGCGGGTTTTGTTCTGAGATTGTTGGCGAGTGTCAAAATCCTTGGCTAAACCCGCCCTACAAATTATGCGTTTTTTCTACCTAACTATACGCACAATTAATCATTGGTAGGGGCTGTGAGGGAGGGCGGGTTTTGTACCGAGATTGTTGGCGAGTGTCAAAATCCTTGGCTAAACCCGCCCCTACAAATTATTCGTTCATTGGTAGGGGCAGGTTTAGCTAATAAACTTTTGTATTCACAGATAATTTATGTACAAAACCTGCCCTTAACTTAACTAGATGCACTTAGCTTGACAATAGGTTTCATAAACCCCATCAAGCAGTAAGTTGATAGCCAAAGTTGCTTTCTCGGTGGCTAACAGCGCTTCCTGTTTTGCTTCTTCAGTTTGGCAAAGCTCTAACAGCGCTTCGCGGGTAGCTTCCGAGTGGAACTCGTCGGCTTTTTCGTGGACTTTAAAGAAAGACAAAGCAGCTTCGGAATCGATGCCGTAAAATTCCTTCAAACCAGCGATTTTGGTTGTAGAAACTTCGGGGATTTGCGCTTCGTAAGCGTAAAGGGCTGCTAAACCTTTGACGGGTGATTCGCTGCGCGCTAAGTCTTTGAGAATGCGAACGGATTCGCTGGTTTTTTCTAAGTGTTCGTGATCGATAACTGCATTTCTGTCTAAACCCAAACCTTCGGCAAAGCGCAGCCACAGTTCAGGGTGATTAGCAGCGCCTCTCTCTTCTTCTATCAGGTTTTCGAGGAGCATTTGACGAATTTTGATGTCGTCACAGGCGGCGTGCGTAGCGCTGACATAGGTGGGGAAGTTGTGGACTTGCAGATAGTATTCTTTGGCGTACTCTTGCAGTATTGCGAGGTCGAGTTTACCTTCGTTCCACATTTGGTAGAACGGGTGTTTCAGCAGGTGGTTTTGGTCAAGAATCGTGTTGATTTGTTCGAGAAATTGCTGTTGGGTCATAATTGTCGATCGCCCTTAAGGATAATGCAGCCACTAAAATGTTATATTAATCTAGCCTTCAGTAAAGTGCAAGTTTTCAATTGTCTACATCTTTGCAGCACCGGTGCGATCGGCCGTCATGGAACTTAGCGCCGCCCGAACCCCTTGCCTCGCATAGATTTCGACCAAACCAGCAATTCGCCACCACAGCCGCAGGCCGCCAGAAATTGACCATCGGGATGCCATGCGAGACAGGAAAAACCGCCCTCTGCACCTTCTAGAATTTGCAGCAATTGTGCTGCTTCCTCCCACAAACAAACTTGACCGTCAGCAGCGGCGGAAGCTAATAAAAATGTGTTAGGTTGAAAGGCGATCGCATTTACCACATTTTCATGCACCTCTAACGCCCAAGAATCCCAACCGACACTTTCATCAGCGTCTCTTTCCCAGACGGAAATGCCTTGAGAGCTCGAAGCAGCTAACAAAGGTGCACCCAAAGAATTAGTTTTATCCGACCAAGCTAACTCCCGAACTTTCCCCGGAAAACCCTGCATTACCCACGGTTCAAAATTTCCCCATTCATTAACAATGAGAGTATTGTCCATATTGCCACAAGCTAAATATTCTCCTTGTGGCGACCAAGCAATTGCACCGGTTGCAGAGGGTACTGATAAAATTTCCGGGTCTTCGTCCCAGTCTTCGCCATGCCAAACTTTGACGCCTTGATAGCCGCTAACTGCCAGATATTGAACCATCGGATGCCATGCTAAATCGAGGATAGATGATGACTCGAAATTCAGCGTTACTTCAACAACATTATCCTCAGCATTCCAGACTTGAACGTAGCGGCCAATACTGAAAGCTAACTGGTTGCAGTTGGGACTCCAAGCTAACTTATCAACCCAGACACGCTGGTTATCCAAATCAGCAATTAATTCCCCAGAATTAACGCGCCAAATTCGCACTTTTCCATCTTGTCCGCCAGCAGCTAGGAATTGACTGTCGCGGGAAAAAGACAAACAATCGGCTGACTTACCCGTGGCACTTTGTAGTGTTTGCAAGGACAATTCATTAACTTCCCCTACTTCCGCCAGCATCACTTCCCCCGCAGCAGAACAGACTGCTAAACTTGTACCATCCGGCGACCAAGTAACAGCAGTTACGTAGTCAGACAGCATTGCTTTGGCGTGAAATTCCAGGGTTTGTTCGCTACTTTTTAAACTAGACACCGACGGAAATCCTCTCGCAATTGATTTTCGTTTAAGTTACGGCCGATGAATACGAGTTCATTTTTCGGAGTTTCGGTGGCTTTCCAAGGCCTATCCGGCCGGCCATCGAACACCATGTGTACTCCTTGGAAAACAAATCGCTGGTTGTCTCCGGCGACATTCAAAATTCCTTTTGTCCGAAAGATATTTGGCCCTTGAGTCCGCAACAATTCCTCCATCCAATCGCTGAATTTGTTGCGGTCAATAGCGCCGGATTCTACTATTGCTACGGAGGTAACTGTTTCGTCGTGTTCGTGAGTGTGCTCGCCCAAAAAGTCGGGTTCGATGTCTAATGCGCGGTTCAAATCAAATGCTTTAACGCCCAACAAAGCATCCATTTGTAATTCAGCATTGCGGGTTCGGTGAATTTTTGCCATTGCATTCATGGCGCGAATTCGCTTTTCTAATTCTGCCAATTCTTCGTCACTCACTAAATCTGTTTTGTTGAGCAAAACTACATCAGCAAAAGCAATTTGTTCTTGAGCTTCGTCTGAGTCCCAGTGCTGCCAGATGTGCTTGGCATCGACTACGGTGACAACTGCATCTAGCAGCAATTTGTCCCGCATATCTTCGTCTACAAAGAATGTCTGAATTACGGGTGCGGGGTCTGCTAAACCTGTGGTTTCGATGACTATGTGGTCGAATTTGTCGCGCCGCTTCATCAAGTTGTTGATAATCCGAATTAAGTCGCCTCGGACTGTACAGCAAATGCAGCCATTGTTCATCTCAAAAATTTCTTCGTCGGCATCGATAATTAGTTGGTTGTCGATGCCTACTTCGCCGAATTCGTTGACGATCACTGCAACTTTTTTGCCGTGTTCCTGTGTTAAAATGTGATTCAGTAGCGTAGTTTTGCCTGCACCCAGATAGCCTGTGAGAACGGTAACAGGAACTGATTCGATCGCCCCAGCAGTCACCATACTTGACCTCGTTTATTGTACAATGATAACCATTATCGCTATTTTACACCAGACCTGCTGGGAGTGACCACAATATTAAATAATGTTAATAAATTGTTCGTCAGAGCTTGTAGGGGCGAGTTTTACCAATAATATTTGCTGCAATTCAAAATATCGATAAACCCGCCCCTCTCAGATGACAATTAGTTGTTAATTATAGCTGCAATTCGATCGCGCTCCAACTCTCTACCAATAATCACCAGCTTGGTTTGGCGGAGTTCCGAAGGTTGCCAAGGGCGATCGTAAAAATATTCTATGCGCTCCCCGACACCTTGCAACACCATCCTCATCGGTTTCTTGGGAACCGCCACAAACCCTTTAATCCGATAGATTTCCTCCTGCTGCATCAAGGATTGCAGTTTTTTCACCAAAGCTTCAGGTTCAAACTCGCGATCGGCAATAAAGAAAGTCGAGTTAATATCATCATCGTGTTCATGTTCCTCTTCCGTGTCGTGGTGACTCGGACGAGACTCCAAATCATCCTCAACCGCCGCATTAAATCCCATTAGCACATCAGGGTTAATTTCGCCACCCTTGCAAGGCACAATTTTCACACTCGGACGCAACTCTTGCTGCAACCAGGTTTGAACTTTCTGTTGAGTTTCTTCGTTTACGCGATCGACCTTCGTTAAAAGTACCATATCGGCACAGGCTAACTGGTCTTCAAACAATTCCTCGATCGGAGTTTCGTGATCTAAACTATCATCAGCTTGTCGCTGTGCCATCAAAGCATCGATATCACCGACAAAACTACCGCTAGCAATAGCTTCGCAATCGACAACAGCAACAACACCGTCTACTGTAGCACCGGTGCGAATTTCCGGCCAGCGAAAAGCTTGAATTAAAGGTTTAGGAAGTGCGAGGCCAGAAGTCTCAATTAAAATACAATCAATTTGTTCTCTGCGCTTCAACAATTTCTGCATAGTCGGCAAGAATTCCTCTTGAACAGTGCAGCAAAGACAACCATTTGTTAGTTCTACAATATTGCTGCTGACATTTTCTTCTTCGTCGCAAACTTGGCAATCGCGCAGCAGTTCTCCGTCAATTCCGATTTCGCCAAATTCGTTAACCAGAACAGCAATGCGGCGACCTTGATTATTTTGCAATAAGTGGCGAATTAAGGTAGTTTTGCCGCTACCAAGAAAACCAGTGATGACAGTAACAGGAATTTTGTGCATTGATAATTTTGTGCTTATTTGGTGATGGGACATCTCGTTCCCAGGCTCTGCCTGGGAATGCTAATCTAGAGGCTCTGCCTCGCTGGAATAAAGGAGCGCTTTTAATACGAGGCAGAGCCTCTGCATATGTGTTACCAGACCGAGATCGTAGGTGACAACTTAAGACTGAAATCTACAATAAAAGTCGCTTTTAAGCGAAGTCTAGATCCCCCTAAATCCCCCTTAAGAAGGGGGACTTTGAGAATATTTCTTGTCCCCCCCTTAGTAGGGGCGGTGCCCCCGTGCCCGCCCTTGGTTAGGGGGGATCTAGATTTCGATAAAAACAAGAGAGACGATCGGTTTGACGTTAAGTAGTCACCAATGGGCAGAGCATGGTAACGAGAAAGGCTCTAATTTGCCAGCGGTGGAATCTTTGCTAAAACACCTTTTTTCAGAGCTGGAGGACGCTCAGACCACGGCAACAAACCGTCCGGTTTGGCATAGTATTGACCCGCGCATTCGAGTACCGCCGCGACGCTTTCCGACTCATTTGCTGGTAAATCGCCAAACAGATAAGTGTACTTTCCAACAGCAGCAAAAGACACCGCACAAGAGTGACTGCAAGCACTCATGCACTCAACCTCTTGAATCTCAAACTTATCAGAAAACTCCCAATCTTTAGCGAGTTTCGATAAGTCTTCCATAAATTGTTGACCGCCGCTTTTACCTTCGCGCTTGCCGTTTTTCCAAACACTAGCGCAAGCAGTGCAAACAAACAGACTGTGCTTTGTGCGTACAGCCGTGTTAATTCCATCCATCATCCGTACCTCGCAGATGCGTTCAAAAGTGAGTTAGATATCGGCGGGCATTCTGACTTGAGAAACCACAACGGTTTCATTACAGTTGCGGGACAGCGCCGGACTTGCACCGAACTTTCCCCGTTTCCTCTAGCGGCTGCTCCTCGCTAGAACCGATCGCGAAGTCACATCATACCGCACTTGCCGCCTTTTTTCAAAAAAGTTATGTTTGTAAGAGCGATCGTTTCGTTCGTAGTAAGGACTTTAGTCCTTATAAGATAACGGCTTCAGGACTTTAGTCCTTACTACCAACCATAGTAATTACCTATGAACGCTTTTCCAGACTTTTCCAAACATGGCTATCAAATAAGTCGCGAACTCGGATACAACAGTTTGGGCGGCCGCGTCACCTATCTTGGCACAAAAATTAACACAAAAAAATCCGTTGTAATTAAGCAATTTCAATTTGCCCAATTAGGTGCTAGCTGGGCAGAATACGAAGCTTACGAACAAGAAATTAAAGTTTTGCAAAATCTGGATTTTCCGGGCATTCCCCGCTATCTCGATTCTTTTCAAACTGACAGCGGTTTCTGCATGGTGCAGGAATACAAAAATGCCGAATCTGCTGTCGCGCGGACTTTTTCCCCGCCGGATATCAAGCAAATTGCGATCGCAACTTTAGAGATTTTAGTTAACCTGCAATCTCAGAAACCGCCGATAATTCACCGCGACATTAAGCCAGAAAACTTGTTAATAGATGACGAACTAAATGTTTATTTAGTAGACTTCGGTTTTGCTCGGCTAGGAGGTGGAAATATCGCCGCCAGCAGCGTCGTCAAAGGCACGATGGGATTCATGCCGCCGGAACAAATGTTCAACCGAAAATTAACAAAAGCCTCCGACCTTTACGGCTTGGGGATAACGCTGATTTGCTTGTTAACTGGTACGAAATCCGCGGATGTCGGTAATTTAGTTGATGCCAATTATGGCATTCATTTCCGGCATTTAGTACCGCCATTGCAGCAGGGTTGGATGAATTGGTTGGAGAGGATGGTAGCGCCGAGATTGCAAGACAGATTTCCATCGGCTGCGGATGCTTTAACTGCGCTAGAATCTTTGGATGTCAGCAGCTTGCCGAAAGTGAGAATTGAGCGCGATCGCCTTCAATTCACAGCTACTGAATATGGAGAAACCTTAACACAAACTATTGCCATTAGCAACCCAATTCCCGATACAATGCTTTGTGGCAGGTGGGAAGTCGCGCCACATCCGAACGATCCGCCCCACACGCCCTACGACCACTCTTGGATCTCCTTTGAACCGCAGGCATTTGAAAGCAATTATATCCAGTGTACAATCGCAGTCGATACGAGCAAATTGCTGGCAAGTCAAACTTACAACCGCCAAATCATCTTGCGCGCTAATTCTGAACCCGAAACTCATACAATAGAATTGCAAGCTACAACAGCCCCGCTGCCCGTACCGCAAAAAACTAATTTTTTGTCAGTATTCAGGCTGATTTTTATGTTCTGTTTAATATTAGCAACTTTTATGTGCTGTTTGCTGTTAACATTTTTCATATTTGACTGGATTGATTATAGTTTCGTCTATCCGGTGGTTGACATCTCTTTGTATTCTGGGACTACTACTATCATGCTTCCCATCTGTTTTACGAGTGGCTTATTGGGATTTTTAGTCGCCGAACTCGCCATTACAGCCCAATCAAACAAATATGATTTTAATTGGTTTCTAGCTTTATGTGGAGGGTTAATAGGATTGATTTTTTTTAATTTTATTAGCAGCATATTAACCAGTATTCTTTTAGATATCGGGAAGGGGACGATCGATAATCAATTAATAAGTTTTGTGTATGCTGGGTCAGTGCTGGTTTCGCTAGCAGTAACTTTACTTGGAGCCTTAATACTAGGAGGAAGGATTACGAATGTTACAATCGAAAATATTACGATAGCAGCAGTTATTATGCTGCTTTTATCATTTTCCTTGTATGCTTCTACCGTTAGAGTCTTCTTGATTCTAGCGCTGGCATCCCTGATTTACAAGATAGTCAATTCGGTATTTAACAAGCAGATTGACGAGCAGATAGCCAGACAAGTTCTTGAAGTAGATGCTACCAAAAGAGCTTTTCTCACTGCCGGATTTTGTATGACTTTGTCAGTAGCATTTCTAAACTATTTAAACTTAAAATCTCACTTAGAATGGGTTGAACCCAGAGAAATATTAGTTGTAGGAGGAACGATAATGACATCTCTAGCCGTCACTGGAATTCCGTTAATTGACTCGATCGTTTTTAAACCAAAAAGAATACTTGCCAACTATCGCAAATCCCGACCAAATTTAATTAAACCGTAAAAACTTGTTCGCAGCAAGGACTTTCAACCTCAATGACTGAAGTCCTTACTAAAAACCTTACCAAACATTAAGAGTCTGCATTCCTGCCTGTTGTTGGCGGATTTTTTCGAGAGTTCGCTTTAAATCCAACTCTTAAAAACCTCGCTATTAACTATCACAACTCTCGACCACTAACTATAGCACTCCTAAATCATTTGTGTAATTATTGTAGGGGCAAACCCCCCGTGGTTGCCCCATAAGGCCGGGGTAGGCACGGGGGCACTACCCCTATATCTTTTTACTCATTTAGGATTCCTAAATCAACTATCAACTATTTACCTATGAATGCTTTTCCTGACTTTTCCAACTACGGCTATCAAATAACCCGCGAACTCGGACACAATCGCGCTGGCGGTAGAGTTACTTATCTCGCTACCGAAATTAATACCAAACGTTCCGTCGCCGTCAAACAATTTCAATTTGCCCAAACAGGCGCTAATTGGGCTCAATATCAAGCGTGCGAACAAGAAATTCGGATTTTGCGAGAACTCGACTATCCTAGCATTCCCCGCTATTTAGATTCCTTCCCCACTGCATCGGGTTTCTGCATGGTGCAAGAATACAAAAATGCCCCTTCCTTGGCAAATTCTAACCGCTGGAAGCCCGAACAAATCAAGCAAATTGCTATCTCTGTTTTAGAAATACTCAAATACCTGCAAAATCGGGTTCCGCCAGTCATCCACAGAGATTTAAAACCCGAAAATATTTTAGTAAATGACCGGATGAATGTCAGCCTTGTCGATTTCGGATTTGCTAGAATCGGCGGGGGAGAAGTGGCCGCCAGCAGCGTTGTTAAAGGCACTTTGGGCTTTATGCCGCCAGAACAAATGTTCAATCGGCAGCTAACTGTTGCATCGGATTTATACAGTCTCGGCGCGACGCTAATTTGCTTGCTAATCGGCATCAATTCTACCGAAGTTGGCAGTTTGATGGACGATACCGGGCGGATTAATTTTAAACATCGCTTGCTGCAGCTAACTCCCGAGTTTCTTGACTGGCTGCAAAAAATGGTAGAACCTAATTTCAAACACCGCTATCCTTCCGCAGATGCGGCCTTAAATGCTTTGATTCCCCTAGAGGTAGTTCAGCAGCGTAACAAGTCAAAACTCGCACTCATATCAGTCGGATTATTAACAGCAATTGCTGCTATTTTTATTCCTTTGCTCTGGAAATTTCCCGAACCTCAAACAGCAGTCGATATCAAACCAGTAATCAACGCAGTAAAGTTAAATCCTCACACTCAAGAGATGTTAACTGACGAACTAGAATCGACAAAAACTAGAGATTTTTGGTCTTTGAAGCAAAACAAAAAAGTCTATTTTGCTGTCAGTGGTACTAAGTTGCCAGAAGGAGAATATAGAAGTTATTGTAAGGTTGTCAACCCTCAAGGACTATTCGCAGCCCAGAGTCAATCTTATTTAAAAACGACGGGCGATCGATTAAATACTTGGTGCTGGTACAATTTTAAACAAGATGACAAACCTGGCAATTGGCAGTTTCAATTTTACTTAGACGGTCAAAAAGTGACGCAAAAGAGTTTCAAGGTTTTACCTTAACGTTCGGGCTGGCAGTTAACGCTGTAACAACGTTGTTCCGGGCTGGCAGTGAATTTCTTTGCCGTCAAAAGTTGGCGGACTCCAAGTTTCTGCATAACTTGCGTTCTCCCGATCGCTCTCGCATAAAGCACTAATAGTTTTTATTACATTGCTACCCTTTTCTTTGTAAGCAAATACTGCGCCCGTGTAGGATTTCCCGGGGTTCCTATTAGTAGGTTTGACGCTCGCGATCGCGCTTTCAAATTGTGCTGCTTCGCGGTGATTGTGCCTAGTTTGAACCGGACCCATTGATGAGACGATCGTGTAATTATAGTTCTCGGTCTGTTCTTTAATTCCCAAACCCAATTTTGCAATGGAATCGCTAAATTGACCGTATTCTGCATAGTAAGCTTGCTGCGCTCTATTGATGGCTGAAATATATGCTTGGGCTTCTAAAAATCTCTTACCCCTTGGCCGGGACAAGAGCGGGACGATCGTATTGAGTTTGACATCGTAACATGACGCCATGATGCCAGCCACAAGCGCGCTGTAAATTGCAATCCTCGGCAGCAAACTGGATACTGGCAATCTCGATTTTTTACTGGCTTTAGCTACATTGACTGACATTTTTTTAAGTGTCATAAAGTAAATTTGCCAAGTTTGTAGGGTGCGCCACAAGCACCCTACAGATTACAAATTAAGCTGTTTCGTGCTTCCGCCATGCGGGATGCCACAGCAATTCAGCAGTCGATCGCTTCTCGACCATTTCGGGAGTAATCATACAGTTAGCCACATCCTTGCGAGAAGGCAACTCGTACATCACATCCAGCATTAACTCCTCTAAAATGCTGCGGAGAGCTCTCGCGCCAGTTTTGCGACGATAGGCCTCCTGGGCGATCGCCCGTAGCGCATCCGGCTCAAATTCCAACTCCACACTATCCATCTTCAACAGCTTCTGATACTGCTTCACCAGAGCATTTCGGGGCTCAGTCAAAATCTGCATCAAAGCCGCCTCATCCAGCGGCGAAATCACCGTCACCACTGGAATCCGCCCGACAAACTCAGGAATCAAACCAAACTTAACTAAATCATCCGGCTGTACCTGCTGCAAAATATCAGCCGCCCGCTTATCCTTCGCCGGCAAAGTCGAGTTGCTTTCGGTTTCTGTTGGCTGAATAAAGCCCAAGGATTTTTTACCCAAACGCTGTTCAACTATTTTTTCTAAACCGACAAAAGCACCGCCGCAAATAAATAGAATCTTGCTAGTGTCAACTTGAATAAAATCTTGGTAAGGATGTTTGCGGCCACCTTGGGGAGGCACATTAACCACCGTTCCTTCCAACATTTTTAGCAGCGCTTGCTGCACTCCTTCTCCCGATACATCTCTGGTGATCGAAGTGTTTTCACTTTTGCGAGCAATCTTGTCAATTTCATCAATATAAATAATCCCGCGCTGTGCCGATTCCACATCAAAATCAGACATTTGCAACAGCCGCAGCAAAATATTTTCTACATCGTCGCCGACATATCCAGCTTCTGTCAGCGTCGTCGCATCGGCTACCGCAAACGGGACTTCGAGCATTTGGGCCAAACTTTGCGCTAACAAAGTCTTGCCACAACCTGTGGGCCCAACTAGCAGGATGTTGGATTTTTGCAGTTCTACATCGCTGTCAGGCGAAGACTTGTCGCTATCTTTAGCTTGGTCAACGCTCAAGCGCTTGTAGTGGTTGTAAACTGCTACAGAAAGGACTTTTTTTGCTGAATGTTGGCCGATAACATGATTGTCTAAATGCTGCTTAATATCTGTCGGTTTCGGAATTTGAGCTAAAACGATTTTCGATTTGTTCGATCGACCCTGGCGCCGCGTTCCTTGTCCCTGAGACTCTCGCACCTCTGATTGGGGAATCTGTTGACCAATTGTTTTACTGGAGTCAAAGAACTCCTCCTCTAAAATTTCATTGCACAGTTCCACGCATTCATCGCAAATGTAGACCCCGGGCCCAGCTATTAACTTGCGGACGTACTCTTGCGACTTGCCGCAAAAGGAGCATCTCAGATGGGAGTCATATTTTGACATATTTGCCTCTTAATTTACGGTTGCGGTTGCTTGTTTCGACTGGGGAGGTTGCCGCGGGAGCGACCTTAGCTTTGCCCTAGAAGGGTTTCCCGATCGGACACCCAAGCCAGTCAAGCTTCGCGATCTCTATTTCTAAGTTAACACTTTTGAGGCTTTAGTCATTAGTCATGAGTCATTCGAGCAAATTTGAATTTTTCATTTTCACTTGAAAATAAAGTGGCACGGGCTTACCATTTTTTGTATTCCAAAAATTTTCCCGACATAATTATTTTCACTCGATCGCCTTTTGGGTCTGCTTCTTTCTCGACATCCAAAGTAAAGTCGATCGCGCTCATAATCCCGTCACCAAATTTTTCGTGGATTACTGCTTTGAGCGGCATCCCGTAAACCTGCATAATTTCATAAAACCGATAAATCAGAGGGTCTACTGGAACTCCGGCATCCAAAGAACCTTTTAACGGAGGTTCACAGAGAACCTCAGCCGTCTCGCTATCCAATCCCAAAGCCGAGACAATTTTCTCAGCTTCATCGACCGATGCGGTTGCTTGACGGTAAATAACCGCGGCAATCCAAACTTCGTCGCGCCCCAAAACTTTTTCCAAATCTGCAAAACTAATTCCCTTAGCTTTTTTAGCCGCCAAAAGCTTTTCTGTAATTTCAGAAATTGCCATTAAATATTCTCCCCTTCACTTCAGTGTCAGATGTGAAATATGTCTCACACTTTGGTGATTTTGTCAATACTAAGTTGAGAAAAAAATCGAATTGATAGCTCGGAACTTCAGCAAAAGCTGGTCTCGTCAACCCCCACAACTCATACAATTTGAGATTTGAGATTTGAGATTTGAGATTTGAGATTTGAGATTTGAGATTGGCAATGACTGATGACTATCAGGGTTTGGAGCTAGTCAACAGTTGCATTCTTTTTTCCAACTGGTATCACAACCGATAAATCCTAAAACAACTCATAACTGCCCTGTGGCAATGGTACAGTTGGCAGTATATGTAATAAAAGTTACACACGCAAAGGCCTTGGGCATTCGGCAAACGGCTGAATTTTGATCGTGCTAGCCTCGAGCTCAATCCTCGCTCACGCAGCCAAAGCCCCTTTACCACTCAAAACCGGCAACTGACAAAAGTATGGAGATTCAGACCAAAGATTACACGATCCATTACGATCGCGCTACGCAAACAGTCACCTGTAGCGGCTCGTTTCGACTCAGCCTGGTGGAAGAATACGCACCGATCGTCGATCTGCTCAACGAAGTGGCTGACTCCTGCCCAAACACGGTGACTCTAGACTTGCGAAAGCTAGAATTTTTAAATAGTTCTGGAATTAATATTGTCTCAAAATTTGTGATCAAAGTGCGCCAGCAAAAAAATATTCAAATCGCCATCAAAGGTTCTAAACAGATCCCCTGGCAGATAAAATCCCTGAAAAACTTGCAGAGGCTGATGCCTTCCTTGCACTTAGAATTGGAATAGTAGCGCAAAAGGTAAAGATGAATCCCCGGCTAAGTCCGCGAACCAGGATGAGGGTGGCTGAAGTTAATCGGGATAAGTCATAGTTAAACTAGCACAAAACCCTAAAAAACTTCAGAACCGACTAAAAATTACCAATTTTCAATTGCTATGCAGGAAGAACCATCGACAGAACAGCTACTTTTCGACGTTCAGCGGCTGAGTGCGGAACTTGAAAACTTGAAGCGCGAAAAGGTTGACCTAGAACTTTTGCTGGAGACTACCACCGAACATTCAGATACGATGGAAGCTCACTTGCTGAGCAAAGCTGAGTTGGCGCTGCGTTCAAGCGAAGAGCAGTTTCGGGCGATCGCCTCGGCAACTCCCGTGCCGATATTAGTTTCTCGCCTCTGTGACGGCTTAATTATGTATGCGAACGCTCAATTGGCTTCTCTCCTGAACACACCCCTAGAAAAATTGATCGGCTGCAGCACTCCAGACTTTTACTTCAACTCCGCCGATCGCCCAAAGGTACTTGAGGCACTTGCTAAAAACGGATACCTCCAAAACTACGAACTCCACTGCAAAAAATCAGACGGCACCGCTTTCTGGGCGATGATCTCGGTTCAGTCGCTGGTGTTTAACGGGCAGCAGACGGCATTGTGCGTCTTGTACGACCTCACCCAGCGCAAGGAAGGAGAACAAACCCTCCAAGAGAGCGAAAAGCGTCTCCGCCGCCAGAGTTTGGCTTTGTTGCAGCTAGGTAGGCAGAGGACTCTCAATAGCGGTGCGCTGAATGTGGGAATTCGCGAAATTACCGAGGCTGCAGCCCGGACTTTGGATGTGGAAAAAGTCAGCGTCTGGCTTTACAACCATGGAGGATTTGGAACTCGCTACCCGACAGATCCCCAGCTAAATTTTACCGAGAGAGTGCTCGCCCAGAACCAAACAGAGGCACTCGATACAGAGACCGCTGCCCCAGAGCAACACGAGGGGGTGAATCATTCTAAGTTTAAAATCCCCAACCTCAAATTAGTTTGTCTCGACTTGTACGATCGCACCCAGGAGAATCATTTGAGCCGGGAGTCCATATCGGCAAGCGATTTAAATTTATCAAAATTAGAGGTTGAAGGCGACGCACCGGGCGAAAATTGGCGATCGGACAATGCTTTAGAACCTACGACAAAGACTCAAAAATCTCTACAAACAAATTTGTCCCACTTATCTTCGCTAGCCGAACATTCCGCTGTGCGACCAAATGCCAGCAAGCCCAATTCATCCATATTAAATGTAGCAATTAGGCTCGGCGGCCAGATCGTGGGCATCCTCTCTCTCGAACATATCGGCGCGCCCCGCCAGTGGGCTCTGGAGGAGCGCACCTTCGCCGATTCTTTGGCAAATTTGGTAGCGCTGGCGATCGAAGGATTTGAACGCCAGCGGGCTCAGGAAGCCCTCTCCAAAGCCAAAGCGCAGCTAGAAATGACCGTCGATCAGCGCACCGCTCAACTCACCGCCGCCAATAAACTGCTCCGCATCGAAATTGCCGAGCGCAAAAGAGCCGAAATAGCCTTGCAAGAAGCCTTACACAAAGCTGAAGCAGCTTCGAGAGCTAAAAGCACTTTTTTAGCCAATATGAGCCACGAGCTGCGGACGCCGCTCAACGCGATTATAGGTTATAGCGAAATGCTACAAGAAGAAGCACGGGAATCGGGAATCGAAGAGATCATTCCCGATACCCAAAAAATTTATAACGCCGGCAAACACTTGCTGACTTTAATTAACGATATTCTAGACCTTTCTAAGATAGAAGCCGGTCGGATGGAGCTTTATTTGGAAAAATTTGACCTCAGTAATTTAATAGAAGAAGTCGTTGCAACTTTGCACCCTTTGGTCGAAAAAAATCACAATCAATTGCAAGTTTCTTGCTCTGAAAATTTGGGAGTGATGTATGCAGATTTGACTAAAGTCCGGCAAATTCTGTTTAATTTGCTCTCGAATGCCCTGAAGTTTACCGAAGGTGGAACGGTGCTGTTGAGCGTGACTCGCGAACCAGCAAGCGACAGCGATTGGGTTTATTTGCAGGTATCTGATACGGGGATTGGAATGTCGGCAGAACAGCAGCAGGGTTTGTTTCAACCTTTTGTTCAAGGGGACGCTTCGACTACTCGCAAGTACGGTGGCACCGGTTTAGGATTGGCCATTAGCCGCTTGTTTTGCCAGATGATGGGCGGCGATATCACTGTTGAGAGTGAGTTGGATGTTGGCTCTACTTTTACTGTTCATTTAAAGGCAGAAGTTGATATTAGTTAGAAGCAAGTTTGGCCACTAGAAATGTAGGAGATTTAAGGGATTTAAAGGGTGGGTTATGCCAGGAATTTTGTACCTGATTTAACGGATTTAACGGATGGCAAAAGAGGGAATAATTACCCAGTTACCCATTCCCGCGTTACAAATTAGCCATTACCAATTACCAATTCCCTTTTTAATTGTGACACCGATCGCGATCAACCTCTGTTGTCGATCACACAGTAGCATTTTTTTTCAGCCTAGAATACCTATATTATTCCAAGATTGTCCTGCAGGCACGATCGGGCGCCTCGCTGCATTCACAAGTCCCACCTCAACCTAATTAAGGGGTGGGGGGTTGCTTCCAGACAGGCAATTTGGTAAAAGTAATGCTATGGTCGCGAAGCAGTAGAAGCCAAAAGTTAACAGGAAATCAGGAATTTTCAAAAGTCTCTGGACGCAGAAACACAATTCTGCTTTTTTCCTTCATACTGCTTCTACTGGCGAGATAGCACTGCTCCTGAAAGCAATGCACAATTTCTCAGAATCAAAGGAGTGCATCTACATGATTAAACCTTGCAGTCAACCGCTAAAAATAAATCCTTTTACTTGTTATCGCGATCCGGCTACAGGCAGGTGGACTACTGTAGTTACAAGTGTTCCAAACACTTGCGAAACAGACTCTAGTTTAAAAGCAGAAGCCGAAGGCGAAAACGAAGGTAAAGCAGAAACGATCCTTTCTGCTTCGCCTGCTGTCTCGGTGTCGAAAAAAGTCCTTTCTTTCTCCGTGCCTCAGTTTAAACACCGTTCCAAAAAATCTGCTGTTAGTGTCAGCAGGTAGCTATCGCAGGGGTCTAATCTAGTTTCGACGGTTAGTCCCCGGCGCTCGCCAAACCAAACAAAACAAACTTATCCCTAGCCTAAACTGCCAAAAAGCGATATACTGGCAGCAAACTTTCTCCTTCAATATCCGTGAAGTATTTGCTCGATCGCTGCCTCCACTTTGTATGGACAGACCGACCAATTCGCCAGCGGGGAACAATCATCGTTGCTATCCCCATTATTTTTCTGTTTGCTTCGCTGCTAGCAATTGCACGCCTCCGGCAGATTACCATACAGATAAGAGACCGAGGAGATACTAATAGGGCAATACTTCAGGAAACTAACCGCTTATTAACCCTCGTAGTGGATGCGGAAACGGGCATTCGAGGTTACGGGTTGACGAAGCGCCGCGCATTTCTCTCACCCTACTTAGAAGCCAAGAAGAGTTTGCCTCCGCTGCTGGCTGAACTCAAGGTTATGGTTCAAAAAAACAAAGTGCAAGCTCAGCGATTTGAAGATATAAAAAAAAGTACCGAACAGCATATAAATTTCTTGCAAAACACTTTGAATAAGCTCGACAGTTCGGCAACAAGCGTGCAGTCGCCGGAAATAATTGAGGTGTTCACTCAAGGCAAATTGAGGAGGGATAACCTGCGTGCAAAAATTAATGTTTTTTCTAATGCCGGCGAAGCCTACCAGAAAGCTCTAGATCAGCAAAGGCGGGGTTTGATAGATTTCACTAATTCTGTGCAAGTTGCTGGTTTGCTTTTCGGCTGTTTGGGTGCAGGGGCTTCCTGGTATTTATTTGATAGTTTAGAGAAGGAATTGAGGAAGCGGGAAGCAGGCTTGGAAGAAAGTAAAAGTCGCATTCAAGCTGTGGTAGACAATGCGGCTGACGGGATTATTACTTTGGACGCACGGGGAAATATTGAGTCTTTTAATAGGGCAGCAGAAAAGATTTTTGGCGAGAAAGCCGATCGCACAATTGGCTCGAACCTGCGCGGGCTGATAGCTCAACCGCAACCGTACAGCAGCGTGGGGGATTATTCAATCGAATATTTTGTGTTAAATCCCGATAGTACGCTAAAGACTTACCAGCAAGAAACAGTTGGACTTCACCACGACGGAACTAAGTTTCCGATGGAGTTGGCTGTCAGTGAAATGCGTCTGGCCGATCAACACTTGTTTATTGCTATTTGCCGCGATGCCAGAGGACGGAAACAAGCCGAGGAAACTCTGCGAAAGCAAGCGCAAATGCTGGATTTGGCAAACGATACGATCGCGGTACTAGACTTGAACGGAGCAATTTCTTATTGGAATTCGGGGGCGAAGTGGCTCTACGGGTGGCGGAAGTCGCAAGCAATAGGAAAAAATATTCACAAGCTTTTACAAACACAATGGACTCAACCTTTTGAGGTAGTTCAAAAAGTATTTTTCGAGGAGGGTTCTTGGCAAGGAGAACTGGTGCGAACTAAGAAAGACGGGACAAAAATAACGGTGGCAAGCCGATGGACTTTGCAGTACGACGATCAAGATCAACCCGTTGCTATTTTGGAAATTAGCAACGATATTAGCGATCGCAAACGCTCAGAAATGGCTTTGGCCCAAAGCGCGCAGCGGTTTCGCGCTACTTTTGAGCAGGCGGCAGTCGGCATGGTTCAAGCGAGTGTGGAAGGCAAATTTCTGTTAGTCAATCAAAAACTGTGCGAAATTTTGGGCTACAGCCGCCAAGAATTGGTAGAGAAAAGATTTCAGGATATTACTTGGCCTGGAGATTTGGCAAGCGAACTGGAACTTTTGCGCCAATTGTTAGCAGCAGAAATTGAAAATTTCTCTCTGGAAAAGCGCTACATCCGCAAAGACGGAGAGTTGGTTTGGGCCAACTTGACGGTTTCGCTGCTGCGAGAACAAGATGGCACTCAATTTCTGATGGGTGTGGTAGAAGATATTAGGGATCGGAAACAAGCGGAGGAATCGCTGCGGTTGCGCGCTCAAGAATTGAGGTTGACAGCCCAAAATCTGGCTCAAACGACGAATAGTTTAAGAAAGCGGAATCAAGAATTAGACCAGTTTGCTTATGTAGTTTCTCACGATTTGAAAGCGCCACTCAGGGCGATCGCCAATCTCAGCAGTTGGATAGAAGAAGACCTCAGCGAGTCGATGACAGAGGATACTCTGCACCAAATGAACCTGCTGCGCGGCAGAGTTCACAGGATGGAAGGTTTGATTGAGGGACTGCTGCAATATTCCCGCGTCGGACGCATTCAAGTGCCTTCAGAAATGGTAAAAGTTGAGAATTTATTAGCCGAAATTATTGATTCGTTGGCGCCGCCGTCTGAATTTGAGGTGAAAGTTGAACCGGGAATGCCAACTTTTGTGACAGAAAGATTGCTGTTGCAGCAGGTTTTTTCTAATTTAATTAGCAACGCAATTAAGCACAACCGAGCTGAATCGGGTCATGTAAAAATATCGGTTAAAGAGTTAGATGATTTTTACGAGTTTTCTGTAGAGGATGACGGGCCGGGGATTGATCCTCAATATCACGATAAAGTTTTTGTGATTTTTCAGACCTTGGAAGCTCGCGATAAAGTTGAAAATACTGGGATTGGTTTGTCGCTGGTAAAAAAAATCGTCGAAGGTCAAGGCGGCAGTATTTCCCTAGAATCTGCCGAAGGTGAAGGAGCAACTTTTCGGTTTACTTGGCCGAAGCAACCTATTACCCAAGACGGAAAATAAAACAACTTTAAAGGTAGGATGTTTACGGATCACCGCGATCCAAAGAGTAAATGTATGGTGCAGCCGGACTACCAAGAACCAGATAGCGACTGTTTAAACTGCATCACAACGGATTTCGATGATAAATCCATCAGGATCGTAAAAGTAAATGCCGCGTCCTGTAGCGCGAGTGACGGGGCCGCTGTCGATCGCAATTTGATTTGACTTTAGCACTTCCAGAGTGCGATCGAACAAATCCGGATCAATATCGAAGGCTAAGTGGTTGGCGCGGGTAAAAGCTTTCTCCGGGTCTGGGTTTGGCGGTTCCAAGTCGGGCTGCCAAAATAAGTCAATAACAGTGCCGTCTGGGGTGACGAAATTAGCGACTTTACCAGCCGCTACCATTTCTGTTAAAGTTGCGGGAATTTCTGCACCTGTTAGTTCGTGCAGGCCAAGAATTGTACCGTAGAAGTGGCGGGAAGCTTTCATGTCGCGCACGTTTAAAGCGATATGGTGAACGCGGCGCAAATTCCCCGGCGCGAGGACAATTTTGACGTTGTTTTCGGTAGTTTGCATGATTGTCAATTGCGAATGTTCAAATTGAATGCAGTTTGATTTATTCAGATGGTGCCGTGTGAAATAAGCATTTTAATTCCTCACTACAAAGACTTTTATTTGGGTTTTGCGATCGCACATCATATCGATTAGTATTATTTTTCTTTAGGAAACGATGCCATGCCTACAAATAGCATTGCCAGACCACCTGCCAGAATTGCGAAGGCAAGTAAACCTACCACTAAATCTAATCCCGATGTATTTTCCATTAAATTAAACTGTTCTCCAATTAAATATAATCATCGGTATTTGTTCATGGTTGAGTGCTTGCACACAATGGGGAAGATCAGAAGAAAAAAATTAGCTATCAACTTATCAGAAAAAAAGCCTATTAATTTCTTCCCTCTTCCCTAAACATCCATCCGTTAAATCAGTTAAATCCTGTACACAGCTTAGTTGCCGAACTTCTTATTTTGCCAATTCTCGATCGATAGCAGCGATTAGTTCGGGCGAATCGGGGCCAACACTGCTGCGGAATCTGGCAACCACTTCACCCTGTTTGCTAACTAAGAATTTCTCAAAATTCCAGGAAACCTCACCCTTTGGCTCGACTGCACTCGTAAGCTTAGCGTACAGCGGGTGCTGCTGAGTACCGTTAGCGCGTACTTTGTCAAATAATTCAAAGGTGACGCCGTATTTGGTAGTACAGAAATTGACGATTTCTGGATTACTTCCGGGTTCTTGACCTCCGAAGTCGTTGCAGGGAAATCCTAAAACACGGAGTCCAGCCGCGCTGTACTTCTGGCTCAATTCTTCGAGTCCTTTGTATTGAGGTGTATAGCCACATTTGGAAGCTACATTAACTATCAAGAGTACCTGGCCAGCGTACTCTCCTAGCTGCTTGTCTTCGCCTGCGATCGTTTTTACTTTAATGTCGGAGATTGTGCTGGGCATTTTCAAATACTTTTAAATTTGACCACCACAATTTTACCGCAAGTCGGTACAATTTTGTCTAGAGGTCGATCGCTAAAAATTTAAATATCCCGGCCGGGGCGGGTTTACGGATCTCAGGCTTATATTATAGATATTGGTGAACCCGCCCCTACCAACATTACGGTTAATTTACCGAACACGATCTTAGTAGAGGGCGGTGAACTTTCCCCACAGAAGTGCTCGCCACAGTCCGCTCTTAGATTTAAGTTTCTCGCTAATAGCTAAAATCCACAGCGAAAAGGACGAAGAGTTTAACTCTCTGAGTGGTTTTCCGTCATCCATTTTTGGTAAGTATCCTCAAGTTGCTTGTCTTCCAGAACGAGTTCTAGGCGGACTTTGACGCAACCGTGACGGGGTTGAGAGGCGATCGAATTTAAGATTTTGCTAGCTTTCTGCACAGAGGTAAATTCAGCCTTAACTGTCGGTTCTTGGCGATCGCTCTTAATCTCCGTCAAATCTATACCGGTGATGCTTCCCTCGCCCAAATCTATTTCGGCCAACACCTTCGGATCGTCGCCGACTTGTTCTACAATCAGCTTTTCCCACTGGATAGGCACTTGTACCATCCGAGTTTCAATTTCTTTACGCACTATGACTTCGCCGACTTTGCGCTTGCTGCGATTGATCACCAATCGTTCTTCTAGCAGGCGAATTACTTCTTGATCGACAATATCGAAGTTTTCATCATCCTGATCTGTCTCCAAACTTTCATCGGTGCGATCGGCATCTGTTAGATTTGACATAGCTGTTGAGGGATTTGTTAACTCACTGTTGCTGAATTCACTATGCGCTTCTGAGGCATTTTCTAAATACTGACTCCCCGCATCTGCCGAAACTCCCGGCAGCAGTTCGAGTTGAGCTAAATTGATAGTTACAAACAGGGCTTTTTGGTGATAATCGACTTTTTTTAGCAGCTTAATACTTAATAAAAAAATGCGGGTATTTTCGCTGCCTAGCCCTGCAACCACAAAGTTTAACTGACCGTTAGCATCAAAATATACATCTTTAACTTTGCCGACCAAGTGACCTTGGTTGTCTTTGACGGTAAAACTTTTTAGCTTAGTTCTGACTTTTTCAGGCACCCGGTTGAGACGGGTTATTGATTGGGCAGTTGCTATCTTTTCTGCTGATGCTTGACCGTTCATTTTTTAAACTTTCCTGCTTAGGGATTTTTATTATGAAGTGGAAAGGGGAAATGGGTAAGGCGGGGAAGGTGCATAAACCTTGCCAAAACCAGACAAGTTTTGTACCCCCCCCCGCCCCTCACATAGGAATTGCGCGCTACCAATCCAATCAAACCTGCGCGGTGACAGAATTATGTCATTAAGGCGCAATTCCTATGCAATAGCTGTTGCGGTTGGTTTAGATCTTTTTATTTTTATTATCTACAACCGCAGTTCCATCAGTCTTAACGTCTAATTCTTCACGACGCAAGGTTTCTTCGCCCTCAACCGTGCTGCGAACAACTTCTTTTCTGACGTTGACTTCTTCCCGGACGAAAGCTTCCTTGTGAATGTCGGCCGTTTCTTCGTAGACTTCCATGCGTGCAACTTCCCCTGATTGGAAGTCAGCCTCACCGACTGAAACTACTCGACCCGCTTCTACCGGGGTTACTCGCTCGATTACAACTCGTTCTTTTTCAATGGGTACTGAAGCTCGCGCTGTTTCAGTTTCCACGCGCTTGCCAACTGCTACTTCGCCTGTTTTTGCGCGGTGTTTGTTGGCAATCAAGCGTTCTTCATAAAGCTTGAGATTTTGGTGCTGCTGTTCGTTGGTTTCGTAGAGGGGGCGATCCATATCGTAGCTGTAGCTGCTGCGATCGTAGCTAGCAGGAGTTGCAGGAGTTGCAGTGGCAGTTTCTTGATTGCGGTAGACGCCTCTTACCTGTTCTTCGCGATCGTAATCTACTGCTTCTAATTCATTGTAAGCCGGCAATTGTTCTGCTTGAGCTTTGTTGCGAAGGCCTGTGGCGTGGACGCGACGGGCTCCGTAGTCGAACTGGGCCGAGCCGATTGGCAACAATACTTTCTTGCCAAAAATCCAAATACCGGTGTCAATTACCAGATAGCGGAAACGACCAGTGTCATCAACCAAAGCGTCATAAACGGTGCCTACTTTTTCATCAGAGTCGCCAGCATAAACATCAAATCCCTTGATGTCGTCTCCAGCAAAGATTTCTTCCTGATAGTTAGGATAAAATTCTGCTAATTTTTGAAGTGCCATTTGTTTTTGCCTCTTTGCTCTACTTAAATTAATAGTAGAAATTAATTCGCTAATTTCCCTCTCCCTAAAGTCAGAAGTGTATAATTTAGGTTGTTTAATACTATAGGAATACTACGGCATCTCTGCTTCTGTGCTAGCGCGCTCAGCTATTTTAAAGATTCTAAAACTCTACAATCGTCAATCTTATAAGAAGTATTAAAACTCAAAGCCAACCGTAGGGACACGGCATTGCTGTGTCTTACTCCCCCTGCAGGACACTCTTTTGCGCTGTGCATACTGTTAATAATTGTTAACTATGTGGTGAAAAATCAACATTATATAGTAAGACCAAAATATCAAAGCCCCTCATCTTACAGGAGAGGGGCTTCAGGAAAGCTAGAAATTTTAAGTTCAGAGTTGATTGAATTGAGTTCTGATAGCTTCTATCCGACTGCGGTTAACTCCCAAATCGGACTGTCCCAGACGCGAAGCCGATCGCACATGGATGACTTTTGCTCCATCATCTACCAAAAATTCAACGTCATCAACAAACCCCATCAAAGCACTGGTGAACTCCGCATAGAGGTAATTATCAGTTGCAGTGATAATTTTAGTTTTTCCATAGGACTCGATCGCCCCTTTGAGCTTTGCCATTGCTTCTGTCGGCGACGAAACGTATGCCAAAGGCTCAATTTTGTGTTCGGCATCTTGACTGAAGCTGCTGACGCAGTTGGGGGAAGAAGGGCACGCTGCGAGTTTTCCTGACTGAATGCCGATATTGGCAGGTCTTTTTCCAGCAAACACTGTTTTTTCTCCTGGAATTGCGATAAAAATAGCGATCGACAGTACCGCTACTGCTAGCAGTGATATTAAAATAACTAGGACTCTTTTCAACGCTGTCGGCGATTTTGTTTCAACTGTTTGCAAAGGATTAGCCCTCCAGAAAGTGCAAGTTGGATATAATACCAAATCCGGCTTAAATACGCCCTTTATTTCTTAGTCTGCGTGGGCGAAGCCAGCGCTTAGGCAGACTTCGTTTGTATAGTAGCGGTTGCAACCGCCGAATCATAAAGGGTATGGCAAACCCAGATTTAGTCTCCTTTTCATATTAATTGAAATTGACCTCTAAAATTTAAAAAGATTTTTTTTGTTCTTCAATTAACCAGTAAGTCAGCATTCTTCCTTTACCTTTAACCGGGATATGACCCCGTTCTTCCAAAACAAACTGCTCTTTCAAACGCTCGTAAGTCGCTGCCGTCACTTGAATTTTACCCGGCAATCCGTTCGACTCCATCCGCGAAGCAACATTAACAGTATCCCCCCACAAATCATAGCTAAATTTGCTAATCCCAATAATTCCCGCCACCACCGAACCGCTGTGAATTCCGATCCGCAATTGAAAACTTTCTCCAACTTTGGCATTAAACCTCCTCAAAGCTGCCTGCATCTCCAAAGCTAAAAGTGCGATCGCCTCCGCGTGATCCTCCCGCGCCGTCGGCAAACCCCCAACCACCATATAAGCATCCCCAATCGTCTTAATCTTTTCCAGCCCGTGCAACTCAGACAACCTATCGAACTCCGAAAAAATCCCGTTCAAAATTTCCACCAACTGCGTCGGACTTTTGTGAGCCGAAAACTCTGTAAAACCCACCAAATCAGCAAACAATACGCTCACCTCATCAAAATGATCCGCAATCAACTTTTGCTCTTTTTGCAAGCGATCGGCAATAGGTTTCGGTAAAATATTCAGCAGCAATTTCTCTGTTTGCTCTTGCTGCAATTTCAGCGCTGCCTCAGCTTGTTTCCGCTGAATCAACGAACCAAGCTGCGTAGCAACCGCGCTCACTAATTCCAACAAGCGCGGCTGACATTTCAGAACTTTCTCACGATAAAAAATCAAAATAGCTAACACTTGGTTGTCCGCCAAAATTGGCACCCCAAAAGCCGCTTTCAATCCCACATTTACCGCAATTTCCGATCGCAAAAAAACTTGTTCCGGTGCACTAGAAACATCCTCGATCCATTCCGACTGCTGCGACTGCCAAATCCTCCCCGGCAGCCCCACACCGGGATCAAAAGTTAACTGCCAACTTGTCTCTCGGAATTGGGTAAAACTCAAGTCGCTGACGTACCTGCCTGTAGCGCATTTTAAAACGCCCTCACTGCTGGGAATCCAAGCTTCGCCCAGATTCCATTCAATAGTTTGGCAAATTAAACCTAAAATCACATCTATAGCGGACTCAAAATTCTCCGATTTGCTAATAGCTTGAGTTGCTTTCAGCAGCAACCTCGTTTCCATTTCCACCTGGTGGCGTTCGGCAATTTCCTGGTGCAACTGGACATTTTGATCCGTCAACTTTTGATTTTTTTCTTGCAATTGCATTTGCAAGGAGCGCACAGTAAGTTGATTGCTCACTCGCGCCAATACTTCTTTCACCTGAAAAGGTTTTGTGATATAATCTGCTCCGCCCACTTCAAAAGCTTTTGCCTTATTTATTCCTTCTTCTAGCGCGCTGAGGAAAATGATCGGAATTTCCCTAAATTGCGGTTCTGATTTCAGTTGTTGACAGAGTTCGTAGCCGTCAATATCCGGCATCATAATATCGAGTAAAATCAAATCTGGTGCGCTCGATTGAATCGCATCTATGGCAGAAAAACCATTAGTAACAGGTCTAACTTTATAGCCGTTTTTTTGCAAAATTCTAATCAACAAACGCAGATTATCTGGCGTATCGTCAACTACTAAAATATCTGCTTGATAGTTTTCATTTTGCTCCGCCTTCATCTGCATTCTCTGATTCCTCCGCCTCAGCAATTAAATTGAGAATTTTCTGGTAATCAAAATTATTCAGATGACCCTGGAGGATTTCGGCAAATTCAGGATGAGCATCCCTTATTTCCTCGATTGTCCTGGCAATTAAGTCAAAATCCGCACTGCGGATTACCTGCTTAATGTTGTTTATCCATTCTGCGGGAAGTTGGGGCAAATAAGCAAGCGCAGCATTAGAGGGCGAGTCAGATAGATTATTTCGATCGCCCGTTGACGTGAAATCAGTTGAGTTAGAGTAGAGATACTTAACCCCCAAGTGTTGGTTAAGGGTATCAAATATATCATTTTTGCGGAAAGGTTTGCTAACAAAATCGTCGCAGCCGACCAATAAAGCAAACGATCGCCTCCCTTCAATTGTACTAGCTGTCAAAGCAACAATCTTCGGAATCGGGGAGTCGGGATCGTCCATATTCATTTCCCCGTTTTCTTGCTGCTCTTGCTCTCTCTGCTGTATAATCGCCTTAATTTCTTTAGTAGCTTCGTAGCCGTCCATCACTGGCATTCGCACATCCATCAAAATTAAGTGCGGCTGCCAATTTTCCCACATTTCTATTGCTTCGCGACCGTTGGTGGCTTGTTGCAGCCCGAAACCCAAGGGAGAAAGCATTTTCACTAAAAGTTGGCGGTTGTCTTCGCGATCGTCCACAATTAAAATCCGGTAGCAGGGTTGATTTGGTTCCAACCCAGTAACTTCTCGGTTAATTTCCGGGGCGGGAATATCAGCAGCATAAACCGCACCGACTGGAATCTCAAATTTAAAAGTAGTGCCGATTTCCCGTTGACTTTCTACGACAATTTCTCCTCCCATCAGGCGGACAAATTGACGGCTGATCGTCAATCCTAAACCCGTGCCTTTCTGAGCTTTTTGACCGGAAGCTGTCTGCACAAATGCCTGGAAAACATTGCCCAATTCTTCGGGAGAAATGCCAACTCCTGTATCTTCTATTTCAAACTGAAGGAAAACCACCGAATCAATAGTTAAATCCTCAGCAGCATTCCTCAATTCAACCGTTGCCAATTCCCTGGTAGTTATCGCAAATTCCCGAATACTTGTTGTGGTATCAAAGACAACTGTCGGACTTTCCAATAAATCAACACTTCCCGAATCTTCTAACTTTCTAACTCTTAAGATAATCCCGCCTGTCTGTGTAAATTTAATGGCATTGCTGAGGAGATTTATCAGCACTTGCCGCAGTTTAATATCATCGGATCTTACGTACTGGGGAACGTCTGCCTCGCGCTCGAAAAGCAATTGCAATTCTTGATTTTGTGCCCGCAGTTGAAACATATCTTGCAACTCGTCAAGCAAGCGGTAAAGATCGAAGTTTTTCGGGTCGATCATCATCCGCCCCGCTTCGATTTTTGACAAGTCTAAGGCTTGATTGATCAGAGTCAGCAAGTGTTCGCCGCTGCGGCGAATAATTCTCAGATTTTCTCGGTTTTCGACAGTAAGATTGGGGCTGGGTTCCATGATTTGCGCAAACCCGAGTATGGAATTGAGAGGGGTGCGCAACTCGTGGCTCATATTGGCAAGAAACGTGCTTTTAGCTTTGTTTGCGGCTTCAGCAGCTTCTTTTGCTTGTTGCAGTTGTTCTGTGCGTTCGTCAATTTGGGCTTCTAAGGTGTGCTGGTAATCTGCTAGTATTTTTTCGGCTTGTTTGCGATCGCTAATATCTTGAAAAGCTGCGATCGCATAAACAATATTTCCGCTAGCGTCAAAAATCGGCGTCGTATTGATCTCGATCGCAATTATTTTGCCATCTTGACGGATTTCTACATCGTCAACCTTGACAAATTCTCCTTTCAGTGCGCGCAAAATTGGCAGATTCTCCGGCGGGTAAAGCTCATCAGTATTGGCAACATACAGTTGATAAGTTGCGGCTAATTGTTCCGCAGTGCTTTCCGGGATCGTGTCTGCACCCAGCAAATCCCGCGCTGTCTCGTTGAAATAGGCGATCGAGCCATCGGGATGATAAACAGATACCCCCACTGGCAAAGCTTCTAAAAATTGACTCAGGCGGCTTTCACTCGCAGACAGCGCCTCATTTACTAGCTTTAACTCCTCGTTTACTTCTTGGCGCTTATGAATTTCATCTGTTAACTTTTGGTCTTGCAAGTAACTATGAATAGCTTCTACTACCGTTAATTTTAAGTCTTCATTTTGCCAAGGTTTAGGAATATAACGGTACAATTTAGCATACTTAATAGCATTACTCAGGGCTTCCAAATCTGCTTGCCCCGTCAGCATAATGGTCAGCGTCTCCGGCGAGCTTTCGTGAATTCTTCTGAGCAGTTCATCTCCTTTAATATCCGGCATGATATAATCGGAAAGCACCAAAGCAATCTCGTATTCATCTGCCTGCAAATCAGCCAGCAACTCTAAAGCATCAGCCCCCCCTTCAGCGGTTTCAATTATACACCGATCGCCGATCGCCTTTTTCAGTTCAATCTTTAAACTATTCAAAACGTCAGGTTCATCATCAATACAAACAATCACAGGTTTTTTCATAACTTAGCCAGCCCAGATTTTATCGTCTCTATTAACTCTTCGCTCTGCCACGGCTTGTACAAACAGCAGTATAAATCAGCTTCTTTTACTGCCCGCTGAACAGCCGCTGCATCCGCTTGTCCCGTCAACATCACTTTAATAATTTTAGGATATTTTTGGTGAACTTTAATTAAAAGTTCGTCACCTTTAATTCCCGGCATCAGCCAATCAGAAACAACCACAATCACCTGAGCTTCTTCTTGAAACTCCTCAAGTAAATCTAAAGCTTCATCACCACTTTCAGCTAATTCATAAAAGTAATCACTTTTAAATTCATTTTTTAGCTGCATCTTGAGAGTATTCAAGATATCTGGTTCATCGTCAACGCAAAGAATTACAGGCTTATTCATCTTTTCCTCTCTGCTTAAATTTTAGTAGGTTTATCGACACGACTTCCTTTTACATTATTGATTTGGGGCAACGATGCAGGATATCTGTCCCCTATCTTATTTTAATAGGACTTCCCAAGATAAACCCGGTTTCTAGTAATAAATCTTGTATTTGTCAGCGAGACAGCGACGAGTGTCACCGGGAATCAGCCCCATGCAGGTAAGTTTTGTTTAACAAATTGGTAGCGAGACTGTAAAAGTTGTCTGCCCCGGTACAGAATCTACAGCAATTGTACCATCGTGTTTTTCCACAATTTTTCTCACAATATCCAATCCCAAACCGCTACCTTCGCCCGCAGATTTAGTCGTAAAAAACGGCTGAAAAATTTTGGGAAGAACTTCTGAGGGAATACCTTTACCGTTATCAGTAAACTTGAGGAAAATATTGGCCTCTTGCTGCCGAGTTTCTATCGTCAAAATACCTTTATAATCCATTGCTTGCAGGGCATTATGAACGAGATTCGTCCAAACTTGATTTAAGTCATCGGGATAGCACCTAATTTCGGGTAACTCTCCATAATTTTTCACTACTTCTATACCGTGCTTTAGTTGATTTTGGTAAAGGGTTAACACCGTTTCAATGCCATCGTGCAAGTTCGCCTGGACTTTTTCGGGTTGGCTATCAAAATGAGCGTAAGTTTTCAAGGCAAATACTACTTTCCCAGACTTCGCTGTTGCTCTTTGGATCAGGCTAATACTTTTTTTAAAGCTCGCAAACTGGTAAGCACTATTTAAAACTACTTCCCAATCCGGCGATTTAAAAAGCGGCAAGAACTCTTCTATTTTTTCATAAATTTCCATGTCAACTAAAGTATCTGCAATTTCCTCAGACTTTTCAACAGATTCTGCCATCAAATCCCCTGTCAACTGCTGCTTAAATTTGCGTTTCTCTCTGCTGGTAAATATTTTTTTTTGATGGGTGGCTCTGTACAGTAAAGCTAAAAAATAAGCTTTGCTTTCGTCAGAAAATTCTAGATAAATTTGAGGAAATGTATCTAAAAACTCGTCTGAAAAATTAGCTATATTATTAATAGAGGAACCTATAATGCCCAGGGGGGTATTGATTTCGTGGGCAATGCCGGCAATCAGTTGTCCCAAAGCTGCCATTTTTTCCGATTGAATCAACTGCTCTTGAGTGGCTTGCAGTTGGTGCAGCGCCGTTGCTAAATCTTGATTTTTTTCTTGCAAAGTTTGTTGCAGTGAACAAATTTTTAAATGAGTTTCTATCCGGGCTAAAACTTCTTCAACCTGAAACGGTTTAGTAATAAAGTCAACTCCGCCCGCTGCAAAAGCTTTAACTTTATCCAGCACGTCATTAATCGCACTAATAAAAATAACAGGAATGTCTTTTGTAATTTCAGCAGCTTTGAGTTGCTGACAAACTTGATAGCCGTCCATTTCCGGCATCATAATATCCAGCAGCACTAGATCCGGGGGTATTTTTTGAGCAGCAGACAATGCTAGCTTGCCATTGGGTACGGGGCGAACTTGATAGCCTTTTTCGCTCAAAATTCCGGTCAGCAGCCGCAGGTTTTCTGGCGTATCGTCCACTACTAAAATATTAGCTCGATTGGTTTTAGGTGAAGTCATCGGGTATTTACTGTTTTTTGCTAAGTTCGATTATGTTCAAAATTCTGTCATATTCAAAATTATTAATGCAATCTTGAAGCTTGCCCGCAAGAGAGGGATTGACAGTGCCGATTTGGGCGATCGCAACTTCGATCGCCTCCATGTCCACACTCAAAATATTTTGCTTGAATTGGGCCATCCAGTCTGGAGAAAGAGAAGCAAAGGCCTCTGGTGTCAGCACCTCCTGACTTGACTCCTCTACACCTGTGGCACTTACGGCGCTTGGAGCTTCATAAATATAGCGTACTCCTAAATGTTTTCCCATTGCCACAAAGATATCCTCCTCTCGGAACGGTTTCCGCATAAAATCATCGCAACCCGCCGAAAGAATCACCGCCCGTTCTTCCTCCAAAACGCTAGCAGTTAGGGCCACAATCGCCGTTGCTTGCCCGCCAGTTGTAGTTTTAATCTGTTTCGTTGCTTCATAGCCGTCCATCACGGGCATTCTCATGTCCATCCAAATCAGATGCGGTTCCCACTCCATAAAAATATCAACCGCTTCTTGACCATTATTCGCTTCTCTCAACTCAAATCCGAGTGGACTGAGAAGTTTTACTAACAGTTGGCGGTTCAAAGGTTTGTCGTCCACAATTAGCAAGCGATAACTCGGTTGATTTGGTTCCAAGGCAACAACTCGACGTTGAGTTTTTTTGCTTTCAATATCAGCAGCTTCAACTAGATGAACTTGGATGTCAAACTGAAATACTGCACCCTTTCCGATCTCGCTGCTAACAGTAAATTCACCTCCCATTAATTGCACGAATTGGCGGCTAATAGCTAAACCTAAACCCGTTCCTTCCTGAGAATCTTTACCTGTTTTCGTCTGCACGAATGCTTCAAACAACTGAGGGATTTCTTCAGCAGCAATGCCTGCACCAGTATCTTGAACTTCAAAATGTAGCCAGTAGCGGCCGGGCAATTGGTCAGTGCTGTTTTTATGTATGTTCCGCTTTCCTCCTTTGACTTGCACCGACACTCCCCCTTCTGAAGTAAATTTAATTGCATTATTGAGCAAATTAATTAAGACTTGCCGCAATTTAACTTCATCAGTACAAATGTAATGGGGAACTTCGGCGTCTCTGTCGAAGATTAATTGCAAACCTTTTTGCTCAGCTTTGAGAGCAAACATATCTTCTAAATCGTCGATTAGTTGGTATAAATCGAAGCTTTTTTCATTAATCGTCGTGCGTCCAGCTTCGATTTTTGACAAGTCTAAAACTTGGTTAATTAAAGCCAGTAAATGTTCGCCACTCCGCAGGATAATTCCGACATCTTCTTGATTTTCCTGAGACAACGTTTTACTGCGGATCATGACTTGAGCAAAGCCGATGACTGCGTTCAGGGGCGATCGCAATTCGTGGCTCATATTGGCGAGAAAGGTACTCTTCGCTTTGTTTGCTGCTTCGGCCGCTTCTTTCGCCTGCTGCATTTTGATTTCCGCTTGTTTGTGATCAGTAATGTCTTTAATAAAACCTTCGTAGTAAAGTAGATTTCCTGCTTCATCGCAGACAGCGCGACAATTTTCCGAAATCCAGATTATGCTGCCATCTTTGCGGTAAATTTCCGATTCAAAGTTTGATAGTATCCCGTACTCGTTCATCAGCGCTGCAAATTCGTCGCGGCGGTTTGGTTTCACGTAAAGCTGGTTATGGAAATTCGGCTGTGCTGCTATTAAATCTGCTGGCGAGTCGTAACCGTAGATGTTAGCTAAAGCGGGGTTAGCGCTGATGTATTTCCCGTCAGCAGCAGTCTGAAAAATTCCGTTTAAAGCGTTTTCATAAATGTTGCGATACTTTTCTTCTGCTTCCCGGAGGGCTGTTTCTGCTTTTTGGCGCTCGGTAATATCGCTAGAAATCGACAAAAAACAAGCTTCTCCGTCAATATCGATGGTTTCTATCGACAGCAGGGCGGTTCTTTCTGTACCATTTTTATTGCGAAACCTCAGCTCATAATTGTGAATTGCCGTCTTATTTTTTAACATTTGAATCATGCGATCGCGCTCTCCCAAACTCGCCCAAAAATTGAGCTCTACCGCTGTTTTTCCAATAATTTCTTGGTGACTGTACCCCATCATCCGACAAAAGCTCTCATTGGCTTCTATGTGGCGACCATCGCTGATTCTAGTCAGGGTAATTGCATTAGGACTTAAACGAAAAGCTTTAGAAAACTTTTCTTTTGCCTTGGCAAGATCTGCGGTACGTTCTGCAACTTGCACTGCTAAAATGTCGTTGTATTCCTTTAATACTTTCTCCGCTAGTTTGCGTTCTGTAATATCTTGAAAAGCGCACATCCCGTAGATAATATTTCCTTGAGCGTCATAAATAGGAGTTCCCCAAACTTGCAGGGGAACAGTTTTGTCAGTCGAGGAGATTTCAATGTCATCAACAGTTACACTTTTGCCCTGGAAAGCATTTAAAATTGGGTCGCGCTCCGCCGGGTAAATTTCCTGAGTGCTAGCTAAATAAACTCGGTAGGATTTTCGCAAATTTTCCGAATTTGCTGCTATAATTCCTTGACCTAAAAGTTGCTCTCCTGTCGGATTAATGTAGTGAGGTTGACCGTTTGGCTCGGCAATAAAAATGCCGAGCGGTACTGCATTTAGAAATTGTTTGACTCGGTTTTCGTTTTCCGAGATCGAAGTAAATGAGTGCTGCAATTGCTCTGCCATGCTGTTAAAAGCAGCCGCAAGTTCTCCGAGTTCATCTTCCCGATTCAGAGCGAGCTTTGTATCCCATTCATTCTTGGCTAAAGCTTTCGCCGCTGCATTTAATTGTAAAATCGGCCGCACCACCCATTTAGCAGTAATAATTCCCAGAATTGTCGCCCCGATCAAAGCTGCAACTGACAGCAAAACAGTCGTGCGGGTATTGGCATTAATTTGCTCCATAAAGTCGGACTCTGGCACAACTACCACAATCAGCCAATCCAACCCCCGATCGTCTTTAAAAGGAGTTACCTCCATAAAATTGCGCTTCCCGTCAATATCAAAAGTAAGTTGTTGAGAATTATTGATTTTAGCTAAGCTTTCGTAGGATTTATCTAAATATTGTGCAGTTTGGCGAATTACGGTATTTTTGCTTTCTGAAGCTTTGATGCGTTTTGCTTCTTTACCTTCCACTGCGAATTCTTGGCCCGCTGTAGAAGTGGCAATTAACATCCCCGATCGCTCCATCACAAAAGTTTGCCCAGATTTACCAATTTTGAGGCTGACGAGAAATTCTTTGATTTTGGAAAATAGCAAATCGCTGCCAGCTATTCCTAACAGTTTTCCAGCGTCGTTGTAGATAGGCATAGCAGCAGTAATTGCTAGCTCTCTTGTTAAAAAGTCTGTATAAATTGGAGTCCAGATCGGTTTTTTTGCTAGCGCCGCTGCTATGTACCAGGGACGAATTCGCGGGTCGTAAATATTGGTGGATATTTCTACTAATTTAACGCGGCTTCCTTGAGAGTCACCAGTATATCGAGCTAATTTATTGCCAGTAGATTGGTCAGCAGCAGAGATGAGAATCCGATCTTTAGTGCGGATTGCTCCCGAGTGTTCTCCATTTTCTGTGGCTACGTAAATGATGCTGATTGTATCAAAATATTGAATTTGTTCGAGGAAATGAAGTTCTAGTTTTTGTTTGTCTTCAAGGTTCAACTGCCCCAATTTTATGCCTTGAACATTGAGGTGATTGACAATGTGGGGAATTGACATATAGTTTTCCATGCGGTCTTTGATGCGATCGCTAATTTCTCCTCGCAACTGAGCGGCAACATCGTTGACTGCCCGCTGACCGTTTTGGAAAGATAGCCAACCTACAACTCCTACTGTGCCGACAATTTGCACTAAAAAAGGAATTACTAGCACCGTTTGTAATGGAGCTTTGCCGATAAATTTTGTAGCCAAACGATTGAGGGGTTTAGGAAACATATTTATCCTAAGAGGAATTGGGAATTGGGCATTGGGAATTGGGCATTGGTAACTGTTGGAAGTTTTGAGTGTAAATTATGTTCCCTTTGCCCTTCCTTTTCTCCTGATGCTGTAGTTTACTGACGACAGTAACGTGGAGCAATTTAAATCAAAATAGCGTATTTCTAATCAGAGTTTTTTCGTAACTACTGATACAGATCGTTGGGCGCGATCGACCTAAGTCGAAATCATCTGATTTATTGCACCATTCTCGATAAGTCTGGGACGGGTGGGCTAGAAGAGCAACGGCCCACAATATCACACTCACTCTTGGCTTCACAGGCAAGATGCCTGTTCCACAACAACTACATTTTCTTGTGGGGTGGGCATCCTGCCCGCCCAGATCAGGGTTATTGAGAATAGTGTAACATCTCAGTTTAAACAAAAAGTAGCTAACAATAACTCCCCCAAAAAATCTGTATTTATATCAATTCCGGTAGCATCGGAATAGTAAAATTCAGTCAACAGCGATGCCATGAGCGAAGCCGAAGGGTCAACAATCACAGATGGTGCAATTAACCGAAATCCATCTAATTCATCTGCGTTAATTTGTGTTAATCTGCCTGTATCTGCGGTCAAACAAGAGAATTTCTTCACCGCAGATGACAAGGGATTGACGCTGATTCACGCAGATAAAGAGAATAGAGATAGGAATAATTCCGATGCTAACAGATTTGATATTACCTGCGATTCAACTCCATCCTTTCGCCGTAACGTAACAGCATATCCAAACTCTCCAAACGATTTTGCCAAGTTTGAACTTGATAGCTATTTTCAGCAGAATGCAAGCGCATCGAAGATTGAAATTGAGATTGAAAACTCCTTAACAATCTTTTAGTATTTGCTAAACTTTCCGTTGAAGGATTGGCCGCCAATTTGCTCAAAGCTTGCGCCAATTCATCCGATCGACTTTGCAAAACTTTCAGTTCAGATTCCGACATCCGCAACTGATTGTTAGCCAACAAAAAACTCCATTCCTGCTTGAGAGCAGTATACCGCGAAGCCGCCGCCGCAAACGGCTGTCGGTAAGGAATCGGCTCCGCAGCAGAAGTGGAACGCACTGGCGAGCCTTGAGTGCGGTTAAAAAACCCCTGCATCCCGCTGCTGATACTTTCCACGGCAAAAATAGCATAGCCCCCTGTCGGCAAATCGCGCAAAGCTTGAATTTGGTCGATCGCCACAACTTCCGGGAGAGTCAACAACTTAACCGACGGAGAAATCAAAGCCGAACCGAGCATTTGTTCCTTTAGCAACGGTTCGGTGATGCGCTGAAGTCGGTTCGTATCCAAAGCATAAGTCATCGGCACAATCAAATCTACAATGCCTTGACGAGCCCAAACTTCCCAATTTTGCTGAATTTTGTAAATCCGCTGACTTTCCGGGTGCGGAAACACCGCCACCGACAGAATTGTGCGCGGATAATTCTGCCGCAAAAGCTGAGAAACTTCAGCGACAAAAGTATTAATTTGATTAGTTTTAAACTCAACCCACTGCCGCCACAAACTGCCGTCCCTGGGGGAAATATTCACCGGATCTGCACCAGTTAACTGCCTAAATTGCTGCCTCGCAGCAATACCGTAACCGTAAGTAAAATTCGCATTATCATCTTGAAAAGGATAGCGAATATAGTCTAATTGCACCCCATCTACTTTGTAGTTATTAGCAATTTCGCTGACAATTCGTAGCAAATAATTACGCGCTTCCGGGTTCGCAGGATCGATATAAAATTTACCATCGTTAGGATTTTGTATGCGTCCTTTGTTGTCAATATTTGCCCACTGTGGATGAGCGGAAAGCACCGGGCCTGGATAAGAACTAGGTTGGCCAACTAAAGTATTGTGGCGCTTATTTCCTGTGGCAAAAATCCAAACCCAAGCGTGCAGTTCCATGCCTCGCTCGTGAGCTAATTTAACCGCAGATGCCAGTGGGTCCCAGCCAACTGTTAGGGGATTTTGTTGCGGTGCAACTTGACTGGGATAAATCGGATATCCGGCATTCAAAGTTTCAAAGAAAACGGTATTGATACCGGCGGCTGCGAGTCGATCGAACACTGCAGCCAAACCTTGTTCAGATCGTGCTGCGACGATCGTACCGCGATCGAGCCAAACCGCCCGAATTTCCGCCCCAACGCGCTGTCCTTCCTTCGGGTAATTTTGCCACAGCAACTGCCGCGCTTCCACCCACTGCTTTCTAGCCTCCGCGTAGTTTTGCTCTTGCAGGAGTTGGTCAAAAGTTTGCAAAACCTGCCGTGCTTGGGCGATCGCCCCCTTCCTGATCGCTTGCAGAACAGGGGGGCGGCTGGCTGCCGGGCCACCACCCCCCTGTTCTGCAGCCACCAGTTGAGGGGAGGTAGCAGCATTGAGATTGATGGCGGTATTGGCTGAATTAGATGCTGTCAGGGCGCTTTCAAACCGGCCCAGGAGGTTAGTGAGTTCTTGGCGCATCAAGTACGCTTCAATGCTGACGATCGGCTTATTGGAATTTGCCTGCACGTCCAAACCAGGCTGCGCCGACTGATCCGAAGGGTCTGTAAAAGTTGCAGGTACTGAATCGGGAAGCGAGGGAGATGGAGAAAGTCGGCTCAGCGGGGTACTACGCGGCGAAATAGGGCTATTGCTAGTGACTCTGGAGGGGGGAGTTGGCAGTGGGGTCGCAGCAGCAGTAGGCGGCACTACAGGCCCAGAAGCGATTGTGCCTCCCCAGCGGGCGATCGAGGCTTGCAGCCAAGCCTTATCTACATTTGCCGAACCGTCGCTACCCCAGCGCCAGCCGAGATAGGTAGCGCGATCCGTGGCGATGGCTGCGGAGGAACCGGAACTATCTTTCCAAGTAGCAATAGTTTGACTGTTTGCATCAGCAGGAATCAAGACACCGCCTTGGACTGAGGCATTTTTTTGTTCTGGTGGCACCCAACTGCTAGAAGTAGTGCAAGCCAGATCCCGACAGCGGTTGCGCGGTTGCGGGCTCGCCGGCTGGGTTAATGGAAAAGCCCAATAGGCCCCTAGGAGCGATCGTAAAGATTGGCGCACCAAGGCCGGCGAACTGCGGCCGACTGGGCCCGAAGCAATCAAGCGGCCGCCCTGGGAGGCCCAAGCTTCTAAAACTTTAATTTGTGCCGGAGTCAAAGTTTCAATATTGGGCAAAAACAGCACGTTTACGCCTGCTAAATCCGCCACATTTTTGATTTCTTCGAGATTGATTGGTTTGTAAGCAATGCCGCTTTCCCAGAGGCGCGTGGTAATCTTCACCCAATCGGGAGAATTCTCGGAACTGCGAACAACGCCCAGAACTACTTCTGCGAAACTCGGAGAGGGAAATATGATGAAGAGATTGAGTAATGTACTCGCTAGAGTTCCAATTAATACTTTTTGTAAGAAAGTGAAAAAGCGAATTTTTTGAACCTGGGAGCAGGCTTCATTCATTCGAGCGATTTGTTTAATTTGTTGCATTGACACGATAATTATCCACCACACCGCTATATAAAATTTCAATAACAATTTCGAGCTATCGATCCGCACCATACAATTTTTTATCCTGTTCTGCAACCTGAATCAGGAAAATATGCGATCTATCGATTTTAGATTTTGGATTTTGGATTTTAGATTAAAATCTGGGTGTATTCCTCATGAGTGTTGACTGTTGGCTGTTGACTGTTGACTGTTGACTGTTGACTGTTGACTGTTTGGACATTTGAACAATACCGATGCAACTCACATCTTGCACCATTCTCAAGAACGGGCAAGATGCCCGTTCCACAAAAGATAATTTTTCTTGTGGAACAGGCATCTTGCCTGTTCCTAAAAGGCTAATTGAGAATGGTGCAACATATGAGATGCAACCGAAAACAATTTTAGATTAAAACCTGGGTGCATTTGGGTTGAAAAACCAAAAATACAATTTAGATGCCGCACAGCTTACAGCCAAATGTCAACAGCCAACAGCCAACAGCCAACAGTCAACAGTCAACAGTCAACTATTTTCTGGCGTTGCAGCTTCATTCACCGGGAATCGATCGATCAACTGCATCGCCCGAAAAGCATTCCTCCGCAAAGAATCCGAAACATGAGGAACATGAGGAATCTGAGACAAGAAATCCAAAGTCCGGCGCAAAATCCGCACCACATCCCCTTCATCCAAACTCGTATGGCTAATCAGTTCCAGCCATTCCACACCCAGAGCCCACTGTTCCACCAAAGTCACTAAATCCCGTTCCAGCCAAATTGGGATCGCAGCTTCGTGGCGGTACTGCACTTGAAACAATCGGCGCCGCAAGCCTTTTTGCAGGTTGTCCAAAGGTGCCAAAACTTCTGGCGACAGCGAGTAGTGAGTCCAACTGTCGGGCCTGGAAACTTCTGTAACTAAGGCCGCGCAAGCAGCAGCGAGGTGGTGGGGGTCGAGTTCGTCAAACTCGGCAGACATCAGAGACAAACCCAGCCACAGTTCGTTATCGCCGCGAATGGCGGCGCAAGCTTGGCCTAAGATTGTGGGTACCAACCTGTCGGAGGAGTCATCTCGGTTTACATTTGCCGAAACTACTCTTTCCAAACAGCCAAAATTTAGCAAGATGTCGATTAAGTTGAGAAATTGCTCCCAGTAGCGAGCTCGCTGCTTTTCTAAGTCTTGTTCGCTTTTGCGGATTTCTTTTTTGAATTCCTCCCGGCGGCGCTGGCGTTTGAGCAAAGTACCGGGATTGCCCCATTCTAGAACCGGGTGAGTTTCTAGTTTAGCTTCTACGGCTGCGATTTTTTGCTGTTGCTCGATCGCCTCTGGGCTCGGTTCCGGTACGGGCAATTCTGGGATCGATTTGGCAATTGAAGCAGTTTCTTCAGTTCCCAAGCGGCACTGGCCGAGTCTCAGGGGCATTTCCGACGGCGGGTTCAAGGTATCTGCAACGCTCAAGCGGGGTAATTCGGCGTGCAGGGTAGCGACATCGCTAATGGCGACGATATACCAGCGGTTATCTTTGCCCAAGCACACCAAATTTGGTGCTTGGCCGGAACCTGCGATTTTGGCAACTAATACGGCGGGCACGGGAGTTGTGTGCGATCGTTTTGCTGTCGGAACGTGCTTGCCCTTGAGACTCAGAACCGTTCCGAGCACTGCAAAAGCCACAGCTACGGACATCTCCTTAAATCTGGCTTCTTCAGCTTGCTGCAATAGAGTTTTCAGCAAACGTTTATCTTCTTTGAGCCTTCCCTGCAATTTTTCGTAATGGGCGAGGTGTTTTTCCATGGTAGAGACATTACCTCCGGCCGCCAGGGACTCTTCAAGCACCGCCAATTCTGTTTGCAATCGGTCTAATTCTGATTGCTGCGGCTGCAAGTACAAGGTTGACAGGTATTGACCAAAACTCCGCTCTACCAACTCTTGAGCTTGATCGATAGTGTGAGTTTGCAGCAAATTCAGCACCATGCCGTAGCTGGGTGTAAATTGACTGGCGAGGGGGTCGGCTTTGGCAGTGGCCAAATAGGAGGCTTCTTTTGCGCCTTCAAAGCGCGTCTGAACTGCGACGACGTGCCCCAGCTTGTCCATGCCCCGGCGACCCGCCCGACCGGCCATTTGCAGGAATTCTGAAGCGTTTAGCAGTCGGTGTCCCTTGTCGGTGCGCTTGGACAAGGTGGAAATGACTGTGGTGCGGGCGGGCATATTAATCCCGGCTGCTAGGGTTTCGGTGGCAAATACGACTTTAATCAAACCTCTGCCAAAGAGTTCTTCTACTAAGCCTTTCCAAGCGGGTAAAATGCCTGCGTGGTGGGCTGCGATGCCTTTTAAAAGTGCTTCTTTTTGACCTAAGCGTTCTGCTTCTGGGTTTCGCTGTAAAAAATCGTCAATGATGCGTTTGAGTTCGGCTGTTTCGGCTTCGTTAACCAGGGAGAAATTGCCGACTTCTGCGACTGCTTGGTCGCACCCGCGACGGCTGAAGATGAAGTAAATTGCTGGTAGCATATCTCGATCGTCCAACCGGGACAAAACTTCGGTCAAACTCGGAGTGGGGATGCTACCTCTTTCTACTTTTTGCCCCTTCTTTTTGGGGATTAACCGCAGATTAGCTCTTTTGCCAGTCTCGTCTAGCAGGGGAAATATCCCTTTTTGATTGGCGAAGTGAAATTGCAGCGGCACTGGCCGAAAGTCTGAGTAGACGAGCTCTGTGGGCCCGTGGACTTTGTTAATCCAGTCTGTGAGTTGCCCGCTATTGGCAACGGTTGCTGAGAGGGCGAGCAGTTGAATTTCGCCGGAACAGTAGATGATGGATTCTTCCCAGACGGTACCGCGCTGGCGATCGTTCATGTAGTGACACTCGTCAAGCACCACGGTTTCGACTCCGGTGAGGGAAGTACCGACTGCTCCGATCGGCGTACCGTAGAGCATATTCCGAAATATTTCGGTAGTCATCACCAAAATCGGGGCATCTCGATTGAAGGAGATGTCACCCGTCAGCAAACCTACGTTGTCGTCTCCAAATTGACTGCGGAAGTCGCGCAGCTTTTGGTTGGAGAGAGCTTTGAGGGGAGTGGTGTAGAAGACGCGCCGCCCCCTGGAGAGTGCTTGATGGATGGCGTATTCCCCGATTAACGTTTTCCCTGAGCCTGTGGGAGCGCACACGACAACGGATTTACCTGCATCGAGGGCGGCGATCGCCTCTCTCTGAAAGTTATCTAGCTCGAAGGGAAATATGGTCTTCAGATCCAGCTCTGGGCGGTTCTGGGCAGTGTCTGGCACAAGGATTATTATAAGGTTGCAGGGTAAGTATGCTTAAATCTTGCTGAAAGCAAGTCAGCAGAGGACTGTATTGATTTTAGACCAACGCCCGCAAATCGGCTATGAAGTCATTAGTCATTAGTCATTAGTCATTAGTCATTAGTAACAATTACCAGTTACCAGTTACCAGTTACCAATGCCCCATGCCCCATTCCCCATTCCCCATTCCCCATTCCTCAAGTTTCGTTGTCTATGATTCCTGTTATTTCGACTATTCCTGTGATGCAGCTTGCTTCGGGCGATCGGCTTTTGCTACAAGTCTATCAGTTTTAAGGTGCTGTTCCCGGCAACAAGGCTGATTTAGAGTCTGGCCGAGCGATGCTCTGCAAAAATCCAATCTGGCGATCGTATTTGTTTGTAGTCAGGACTTCATTTTTTTATTACCTCAGCTTTAAGAACTTTAGTTTAGTGCTGACTACAAATCTAGTAATAACCAGAGGTTTCAAATAAATTTGAGGGAGATTGCGAATTGTTGGGGGGCGGGCTTATTTAGATTAGACATCTTGCATTCCCAAGCTTTCCGATCCTTCAATTATCTGCGTTAATCTGTGTTTATCTGCCTGACATCTGCGGTTTCTAGATCGATCGAAGACTTATGCAATCTTATCGCTCAACATAGATTAGGGTGAACCCGCCCCGACAATTAGATCAATCTAAGGTTGAATGAAAATGCCGATCGCATTGTGGACTCTCGCAGCAGTAGACGGCGGGCGATCGAGCAAACTCCCTCCCAAATACAAACTCGTCGAACTTCCCCCATCCAAATTTAAAGCCTCCACAGCACCCATTTGCTGCAATATCTGCGCCAGTTCCGCAAAATTTGGGCCCGCCCCGCCCGCGCGATTGTGCACCGCTACAATCAGCAAATTCCCGGCAGCAGTTCGCCCGATCGCACTCCGAATCGCCGTCTGTCGAACATAGGCATCGCTAAACCCTTCCGCCTTAGCATCCAAAACAACTCGACTGTTTTGTACCAACACCGGCCCGCCGCCTAGAATGTAAGGAAAACGGTTAAAATCTGCCGGAATTGTGTTAGTTTCCAAACGCAATAAAGTGCCAGCAGTTAATTGAGAAGCAGGGGAAAAATTGGAACGCCAAGCCAAAACATAACCGTTTGCTGGAATCGGGAAATTTGTTGTTCCCGGCGCGCCTCCGGGAGATTGGCTGACAACTTTATCACCCGCAACTGTCACAACTATTTCATTATCAGAAAACGGAGTATAAGTTTTTCCCCAATCGGGATTGTAGCGACCGATTCCTGATGTCACGTAGGCACTATTTAACTGTGAAACAGACAAACGTTGATTTGCAGGAGTTATCAAAGTTTCTTGCAAAGTCAAACGATCGATCGCAAATTCGCCCCGATCGTTCCAAGCGATCGCCCCCCGATTCAAAATTGGCCCGGAAAGCCATTTATTTTCCCGCCGAATCGCGCCTAAAGCTAATCGATTGATTCGATTGAAAAATCCGGCATTAATTGCAGCCGCAGTTCCCGAAAGTTCTGCTGTTTGCAATAGAGGTGCAGTACCTTGATCTGTCGGCGGATTGCTCAAAAGCGGTCTAATTTTGACACCGGATTGGCGGGGATTAATTTCTAACCCAACTACGGGAAAACGAGCGGTTCCTAAATTTTGATATTGCTGCCGCCACCGCACGCCCGGAGCCCAAAGAATGTTTTTTTCTACTAGGGAATCCGGGCGAATGTCGATTACTAATCTATTGGGATTTCCTAAACTGAAAACTTGTGGCCGCCAACCTAATGGAATTTGTACCTTGACTTTGGTTTGATTCCCCGCAGGTTCGATTTTTAACGATCGCACTTGTGGGCTGGTTGCAAAAGCGCGATCGATCGAAGTGCGATCGATCTTAGCATCGATCGCGATCGACCATTCTTGAGTGGCGATCGGTGCAGAGGGCGCTAGCGGCTGTGAGAGCGCGGGTTTGGTAGGATCGTCTGGTGTTTCGAGGTTTCGGGCTGGGGGCGCTGTCTGCTGCGGGATAGCAGGCTTTGTGGGGTCGTCGGGAGTGTCTCGCGGTGGGGTTGTTGGGGACGGGCTCGGCGTATCGACGAAGTTGACTTGCCACGGGGCGGGGCGATCGATCTCGATCACTGTGCGATCGCCCCATTCTCTCGCAGCTTGCCGAATGCCGGTAATATTGGCAGTTGGAGAAGTAATTTTTAGAACATTGCCCTCTGCTGATATCTGCCAGCCTGCAAGTTTAGCAAAATCTGTAACATCTAAGTAACGATACGGGCCTGTTGCCCTGGCTGTCAAACTTTTAGCATCGGTGAAAGATACCGAAAACCACTGCACCGGTTGTTTATTACTGTCGGCGGTGTTGAGCAAATCCACTCCCGCACTCTGCATCAAGCCAACATCAGCAATCCAAGTTCGGAAATTTGCCGAAGTGCTGTTTGTTGGCTGCACAGTCCAAGCTAAGGGCAGAATCCGGCCGTTGAGAGACACTTGGCGACCTTGTTTAATTCTGGCAACTGGCGGTACAGATTGAGCCAAATTGACCTCCGTTAATTCACGATTCAGGAACAAGGAAGAGGGCAATAAATTGTGTAATGGATTGGAGGAAAAACTAGAAGTTCTCCCACTCGAAGCCTCTTGCGCTCTTCCGGGTTGATTCCAAAGCAAAGACTGGGCGATCGCCAGTACAGGTAATATCGAGACTGACAATATTGAACGCCAATAAGACAAATTACATTTCATATCAAATCCTCTCTTCATCGGAATAGTAAATTCACTGTTGACTGTTGACTGTTGACTGTTGACTGTTGACTGTTGACTGTTGACTGTTGACTGTTAACATCATAAAGAGTGCAACCGGAATTGATATCACAACTTATAACTCAATACAATTTACTTAAGACGATCTCCCAGGCACACCTCTTAAAAAGGGGGGAACAAGAATCCCCTCAAAGTCCCCCTTCTTAAGGGGGATTTAGGGGGATCTCCGGGGCATAATGTTAAGTGAACCGTATTGACTTACAACTCACAATTTCAATCCTAAACGAATATAGCAATCGTAAATCATTTGTGAATTTCTTACTCCCTCTCCTTAGCAAGGGGAGGGTTGGGGCAGGGTAAAAAGTTTACGAGTCATTTAGGATTGCTATAGGTATCTAGAAAGCCGGAATATCCCTATATTTCTTCTTACCTAAACGGCGCTAATTGCGTTAAAGTCTAGCACGAACTGCTCATACCGGAATAGAAATCACAAACTCCGAACCCTGCCCCAATGAGGAATTAACGAGTAATATACCTCCATGTTTTTCCACAACAATGTGGTTGGCGATCGACAATCCCAATCCAGTTCCTTGACCCACAGCCTTAGTTGTAAATAAATGGTTAAAGATGTTTTCCTTGACTTCCTTCGACATCCCCACTCCATTATCCTTAATCCGAATCAAAACCGGATTTTTATCTTCGCTCAGAGCAGTTTGAACCGTGATTTGATTAGGTAGGACTTTAATTTCACTAAAACTGCGCCCCTTATTTGACTCCTCCAGAGCGTCAATGGCATTAGCCAGCACATTCATAAATACCTGGTTCAACTGTCCGGGAAAGCATTTTACTAGGGGCAAGTTACCATACTCTTTCACAACTTCAATAGCAGGGCGTAACTCGCTCGCTTTTAAACGGTGCTTGAGAATCAGCAGAGTGCTTTCAAGTCCGTCGTGAATATTGAAAGAAACTGGTCGATCGCTATCAGCCCTAGAAAACGTTCTCAAACTCGTACTGATATTACGAATGCGATCGACTCCCTCATTCATTGAGCTAATCAATTTCGGCAAATCTTCTCGCAAATACTCCAAGTCCATCTCCTCAATTTCTGATTCAATTTCCACTCCCGGAGCGGGAAATTTTTCTTGATACAAGTCAATCAAGTGGAATAAATCCCCCACGTATTCTTGAGCAGGTTGCAAATTGCCAGCGATAAAGCCTACGGGATTGTTAATTTCGTGGGCTACTCCTGCGACTAAATTTCCGAGAGCAGACATCTTCTCACCCTGCACCAATTGCAGTTGCATCTGTTGAAGATTGTGGATAGAGGACTCTAGTTTTTGGGCATAATCCTGAGATTGTTGATACAATTGGGCGTTTTGTAAGGAAATTGCAGCTTGGGAGCAGAGGATGTTGAGGATGGCGACGCGATCGCGCGTGAATACTCCTGTTGCTAGATTATTTTCCAGATACAAAATCCCCATCATCTTGCCTTGATAAAGGATGGGAGTGCAGAGGATACTCTTAGATTGCTGTTGGATAATGTAGGGGTCAGATGCAAATCTTGGTTGAGTGCTACCATTATCAAAAACTAGGGTTTCTTTTGTACGTTTGACGTAGTTGATTAGGGTTAGAGGAATTACTTCGCTCTCCTCAACCGGAATAGATTGCAGAAGGCAGTCTTGACGATTTGTGCAGTGGACATTTATCTTCCAGTTTCCCTCTTCATTCAAAATTAATGCTCCGGTTTGTGCTCCGGCATTCTTCACCACCACTTGCATCAGGGTAGTGAGCAATTGATCGAGTTTAATTTCGCTAGATAAAGCTTGAGAAGCTTTGATAACTGTCGGCAAATCTACTAATTCCGAACTGCAGCTAGTGGTACCGATAAGTGTTCTATTCGTGTTAGATAGGGATGATTCACTATTGCTGGAGGTATGAATTGTTTCGCTTGGATACTGGCGACTTCGCTCCTGTTGCAGGATCGGAGCAAGCAATTTGGGATAGCGCTGTTCTAGATAATCAATCTTTGCTTTTGCTCCCCAACGAGCGTAGGCATAGTAAGCATCAATTAAATAGGGTTTTGCCAGTTTTTCTTTCCCCCATTCCAAATAAAATTTGGCGGCGAGTTCGTGGGCTAGAGCTTCTTCGTTGATGTACTCGTTTTCTTGCGCGAGGGCGATCGCCTTGTCATACATTTCGATCGCCTCTACTTTTTGGTTTAAAACCCGATGCCGTTCTGCCTCCACTAGATAGAATTTGTGCAGATAATTCATTGGGGCATGATGCGCCCATTTTTGCATTTTTTCTTGATTAGCTTGTACTCTGTCAAGAATGCCCTGTTGATCTGCCTGTGGATTATCAGGGTACACCGCCAACCGCACCAGAGAATCGTAGAAATGGAAAACAGGAACAACTGGCATTCCTACCACTGCATCTAAATACTTCTCTGCTATAGTGATATTCTCAATCGCTTCTGAGTAATTTTCAAACCAATAACAAAGTAAAAGTTTGTTTAAATATATGTATGCAACTCCCACTTTGTCGTTCGCTTGCTGGTAAAATGGCAACTTCATCGTCTCATCGCAGGCTTTACCCTTTAGAAGGCATAAGTTTTCACTTTTTTCCAGCAAATTTAAGATAGCCTGCCAATAGATTTCTATATAATTAAGCGCTGTTTCTTGCTTGATTTTATGAATAGCATCTCTGTTTCTTGCTATCTCTCTTTCCAGGACAGTCAGTTCTTTACCACTATAGTAAGCTGAACAGGAGCACTGTAATAAATTATAGCCTGCATATTCTAAATCTCCTGTCTCCCTTCCGCTAGAGTAAGCTGACACCAAAGGCTCTAAAGTTTCTCTGAGATGCTCTTTGCAATGTCGGATAAATAAATTTACTATGAAGGCTGTCTTGGCTTTGATTTCTTGAGCATTTAACTTTGACACTAGACTTAAAGCCAATTGACCGAACTGATAACCTGAATCAATATCTTCCACAACTCCACAAAGCAGAAAACCATAATTGGCGTAAGCAAAGGGAGAAACGGAAGCATTCCCATATTGGACGGATAATTGTACTTGTTTGCACACCGTCAAGGGCAACAGTGCAGGAGCAGCAATGTAGGCAGGAGCAAAGATACTTGATAAAAGTTTCATGGCTGCTAGTTTAGAGGGATCGGTCATTTGAGGGAGATCGATTAAGTCCTCAGTTCGCGTTCTGCTCAAAATTGACGCCGTTTCCCCTAATGCCTGCCCAATATCAGACGGATTTGGCTCGGAGGGAAACTCTACCCCCAACTGTTTTAAAACTTGCAGTCCCGTATTCAGCGCTTCCTGTAGCTTATTTTGCGCCATATAAGCTTGCATCTGTACTTCATACACCTTCACTTTGTCCAGTAGCGTTTTGGCGCAGCTTTCCACGACTGATGCTAATTTTTCCATCAGGTCAAAGTCACCGCTTAGATATGCCGCTTCTGCTGCTTCTGTATACAGCACTAATGTTAGTTCGTATTGATTCTGCCCACTATTTTCTGCGAGTAATTCCCTGCCAATATTGAAATATTCAACCGCAGCAGAATAGGCTGTAGCAGCTTTGGCTTTCTTTCCGGCAACCAGATTCAACCTTGCTAATTGCTCCCTCTCTAGCTCGTGGGTGATTAGCTCAACTCCCACATTCAAGTGGTTGACAATATCAAAAATTCTTTCTTCTCGATCGGCTTCTGGCGTATTCTTTAACAGCAGTTGACCGATTTTTAAGTGAGTCGATCGCTTTTGCTCTTCAGGAATCAGGGAATAGGCAGCTTGTTGGACGCGATCGTGTAAAAACTTGTATTTGGGTAATTGGTCGTGGGTAATTGGTAATTGGTCAGATTTTTTGCCATTACCGATTACTAATTCGCTATTCCCTTCTGCTTGATAAAACTTGTAAATTTCACTAATGGGTAAAATTAGCCCGTCTTGTAATGCCTTCCATAAAGCTGTTGCGGTTTCTACTGGCGAATTTTCATCAACAATTGCTAACGTCGCCAAATCGAACTGATTGCCAATACAAGCAGCTAACTTTAAAACTTCCTGTGTCCTGGTTGGCAACTTTCGCAACTGAAGTGCCATGAATTCTACTACATCATCCGTTAGTGCCAAGCTTCGCACGAGAGCAATATCGCACTGCCAATACCGAGCTACAAAATTAAATTCAATTAGCCCATCTTCATGCAAAGATTTGAGGAATTGTGTGCTAAAAAATGGATTGCCTAGGGTTTTTTGATAAACGAGTTCTGTCAAAGGCAGAGCCAACGGTGTAGAACAAACTAGAGTATCAGCCACTAAACTATTTACGTCTGCTCGATCGAGGGGAGCTAAGGTAATAGTATTCACCTTGGCTGCGGTTTTTTGAATCTCTGCTAACATCAGCATCAATGGATGCGCTGGAAATACTTCATTATCCCGATAAGCTCCTATTAATAAGAGATAGCAGTTATCGGTAGCACTCATCAGCAGTTGAATTAATTTTAACGATGCTGAGTCTGCCCATTGCAAATCGTCCAAAAAAATCACTAAAGGATGTTCTTTTGTTGTGAATAATTGAATGAATTTTTCAAACAACAAATTGAAGCGATTTTGACCGGCACTGCCAGAAAGTTCGGGGACTGGCGCTTGCTGTCCGATAATCCGTTCTAGTTCGGGAATGACTTCAACGATTACCTGAGCGCTATCGGCCAAAGCTGCCAAAATTTCTAACTTCCACTGCTCAACTTTAGCATCTGTTTCCGATAGCAGTTGTCCCATTAAATCGCGAAAAGCTTGGACAAATGCACTAAAGGGTAGGGTGCGTTGGAATTGGTCGAATTTACCTTTTATAAAGTAGCCTCGCTGTCTGACAATTGGTTTGTGAACTTCGTTGACGACAGCGGTTTTGCCAATGCCGGAGAAACCGGCAACGAGGATCATTTCGGTGCTGCCTTGACTGACGCGCTCGAAGGCCGATAGCAGGGAGAATACTTCGGTCTCTCTACCGTATAATTTTTCGGGGATGATGAAGTGATCGCACAAATCTCGCTCCCCTATGCTAAAGTTAGTCAGCTCCCCTGTCTCTTTCCACTGAGATAAACAAGTTTCCAAATCGTACTTTAGTCCGATCGCACTTTGATAGCGAGCTTCAGCATTCTTCGCCATCAGTTTGCTGACAATCTCAGACAGCACCAATGGAACGTTCTGGTTGACAATTGAGGCTGGGATAGGTTGTTTGGCAAGGTGACAGTGTACCAAATCCATTGGATCGTCTGTTTGGAATGGTAACTTTCCTGTTAGTAATTCGTAGAATGTTACTCCTAGCGAGTAGAAATCTGTGCGGTAATCAATGCCTCGGTTCATCCTGCCAGTTTGTTCTGGAGATATGTAGGGTAAAGTGCCTTCGAGGACATTGGGATTGTGAATTTCTTGGGTTTCGCGAGGTAGCAGTGAGGCGATGCTGAAGTCAATCAGCTTAACTTCTTTGCTGGTGGGGTTAATCAGAATGTTGGCGGGTTTGAGGTCTTTATGGATGACGTGGTGGCGATAAAGTCCGTCAAGGGCGTTGGCAATTTGAATTGCAATCGGAAGAAATTCGTTAACGGGCAAGCCTTCTACTGGTTCCTTGCTAGCTTCTACTAGACTAGCGAGGTAGCTACTTAAGGAAATTCCCCCAAAGTCTTCCATCACCAGAGCATAGTGGTTATGGTAAGTCTCCAGACTGTATGCCTTAACACTGCCAGGAATCTCTAAGTTTTTAGCAATGATGTACTGGTTGCGGAAGTGAACGAGTTCATTGAAGCGGGGAAAGTCATTTCGCAGAAGTTTGATCGCGACTGGCTGCCCATTGGAACACCGAAGTCCACGATAAACTAGAGTTCGATTTCCTGCGTATATTTGCTCGTTAATGTGATATCCTAGAAAAAGATTTGTGATATTAGTCATACCTACGTATTCCTACTGCTTTTGTTAAGCCTGAAGCTTCTTAGATTTAATATCTAATATTGTCGCTCTATCTGGCGCAATATTCATTTAATTACATTTTTCTTAACATATTTTTGAGACCGAATTATGAAATAGTAATTTTCTAAGCGAGACTTGAATGTTTTATATAATATTTTTTACAATCTAATTGTAAGCAATTAAAAATAATTGAGATAAAGCTGGTTTGACGACATCACTTCAGAGAATAGGAGCTTAGGATCGAAAACTTAATAACTTAAACACCTCCTACAGTCTTCTCTCCTGTAAGTTGCTTTCCTCAAAGGAGGCAGAGCCTCCGGATCTGCATTACCAGGCAGAGCCTGGTAACGAGCAAATTTTCATTCCTTAGTTGATAGGCGTGGCATAATTAGGGGATGATTTTTGACATTCTCGTCGCTAAATAGATTGAGATTGTTGATTCAAAAAGGCGGCGCTGGCTTTACCAGATACTCCACAAGATGTCAGAAATCCTGGAAATAGCTTTTATTGATGAGTAACAAAAGTTTGTGGGTAAAAAAAATACAAATTAGAGTTATGGACAACAGTCAACCTTTTTCGGCAAGACATCTTATGCCAATTTCATAAAGTAGCGCTAGATATTACCCCCCCAACCCCCCCTGACAGGTGTAGGTTTTTTACGAGGGGGTAGTATAAAATCAATTAAACCAGGCGAAAATAAGGGTGATTCAACGA
>NZ_JAUBRI010000183.1:0-1450 GCF_036701795.1 Microcoleus sp. N9_A1 | reverse complement strand
AGGGCTGAAGCCGCTGAGATTCTGCGGACAAAGCAGCTTTAGGTAATACCCAAAGTTTTACTCTCGCTACGGTGGTCAAGCACCGTCTACACAGTCGGTCAAGTTTTACACCTAACTTACTGGCTACTTTTCTTAAAATATTTCCCGCACCATTCAGATCTGCGTTAATTACAGTTCCATCGGCAGAGCGATACAATCCACGTTCAATTCGTTTTCCAGATGCTTTCCACTCAGGCGGTTTTTCACCGTACCTGGGTAGGGAGTCTCCATCAAGAAAACTACTTTTAGACGTATACGCTTCTTCTGTTTCAGTAAACTTAATTCCGTGTAAATGGCACAATTGGCTAAGTCGATCTTTTAACTTTCCTAATGGCATCTGAACAAACTTTTGATTGTTCAGCTTGCCCATATCGACATTGGATTTGAAACCCTGATTCCATCCAATTACTAGATTGCCAATACCATGCTTTAAGCAGTGGGAAACGATTAACTTTGCAGCCTTATTGATGCCATCACGCATCTGGTGATTCCGCTTGCGGGTTACGCGGTCTAGCCAGCTATCCCAGCAGCCCGTGGGCTTTCCTTCCTTTCTAGTTGCTACTTTCTTGTTCCAGAGTTGATTCATCGCCTTCATGGCACGAGCATCAATCAAGAAGGAATTTCCCAGCGTGTCCACGCAAGCCGCTAAGTTGTCAGCAGTTCCCAGGTCAATTGATAGTGCTTGGCTGCAATCTAAAGCGTGCTGCTGGCATTTTACTTCGTAAGATATCTCCAAGTAGAAAGCGCCATTTTTCGGGAGAATCGTGAATTCTTTAACCTTTGAGTAGTGAATGTTTGACGGTATAGGTAGAAAGACTTCAGAAATCCCAAACCAGCGCCGTACCGTTAAACCCAGGGAAAATCTCAACTGGTTGCCAATAAGTGCTGGCTTTAGTCCTCCAGAATTTGGGTAGGCAACCTTAAACAATTTAGATCCTGTTAAATAGCTCGGAGGCTTAGGTCTAAAATGTAATTGACCTTGGACATACAAAGCTTTTAACTCCTTGAAGCTTTTGAACGCCTCCGTAACCGACATTAAGGTTTGCTGCATGGGTGTCGAAGGTAACGACTTAGCAACCATTGACTTTGCGATTGACGGTTCAAAAGATAAATCGAACTTCCCCGTCAGCAACTTTCCAGTCTTAAAAAATGTCTGTCGAGCAAAATAGACAGCACTATTATAGAGCTTTCCAGATTGCTGGCAAAGGTAATTTAATACGGCTTCAACTTCTTTGGTGGGAGATAGCAATACTTGCTGTACTCCCATTATCTTTTTGACTTTAGCCACCTCTTTTTCCTGTAAATTAGTTGATTTATTTAGTTTAGGTGGATATAGTGGATAAGTCCAGCTATAACAACAAAACTTTATGTTGCCTCTTCCCGAGTACAAAACCCACAACCACCTCAAGTT